>NZ_RZOM01000842.1:0-2791 GCF_003999175.1 Mesorhizobium sp. M7A.F.Ca.ET.027.03.2.1
GACTGCGTCCTTGAGGCCTTTGCCGGCCGAGAACTTCGGCACGGTGCGCGCCGGGATCTTCACTTCGGCGCCGGTCTGAGGATTGCGGCCGGTCGACGCCGCACGCTTTGACACGGAGAAATTGCCAAAGCCGACAAGCCGGACATCGCCGCCCTTCTTCAGTTCGCCGGTGATCACGGAAAATACCGCATCGACCGCCGACTGCGCGTCACCCTTCGAAATGCTCGCGGCGTCGGCGACAGCGGACACCAGTTCGTTCTTGTTCATAAAAATTCCCTTCCATGAGAACACCGGAACTATCGACTCATCCGGCAGGAAACGGACTTTAGAAAGAAGCGCTCCCGCAACCAAGTCGAAAAGGCAGGAAAAAAGCGGAAAAAGCCCGGAAATGCTGGGTTTTTCACATGAAAAAGCCGGGCTCGAGGCCCGGCTCTCCGTTTGTGCGCTGCAACCTTGACGAAAACCAGCGCATGACATCGAAAACCGCAGTCGGTTTCGGAAAGGGCCATGCGCAAGCTTGAGCGTCAGACCGTCCTTTGTGCGTCCAGATGGACGCCCGGCACTCTAATGCGCCAGGGACTTTCCAGCGTCGTCGGCACTGTCTGTCGAGGCCGGCGGATTGACCGGTTCGACCCATTCGATCGGCTCCGGCATACGCACCAGCGCGTGGCGCAACACCTCGCCGACACGTGAGACCGGAATGATCTCCATGCCGTTCTTCACATTGTCCGGGATCTCCGCCAGGTCCTTGGCATTGTCTTCCGGGATCAGCACCTTCTTGATGCCGCCGCGCAGCGCGGCGAGCAGCTTCTCCTTGAGCCCGCCGATGGGCAAGATGCGGCCGCGAAGCGTGATCTCGCCGGTCATCGCCACATCCGCCCGGACCGGAATACCCGTCAGTACCGACACAATGGCTGTCGCCATGGCAGCACCCGCAGACGGACCGTCCTTCGGCGTGGCGCCTTCCGGCAAGTGCACGTGGATGTCGCGCTTGTCGAACAGCGGCGGCTCGATGCCGAAATCGACGGCGCGCGAGCGGACATAGGAGGCCGCCGCCGAAATCGATTCCTTCATCACGTCGCGCAGGTTGCCGGTCACCGTCATGCGGCCCTTGCCGGGCATCATGACGCCTTCGACCGTCAGCAGTTCGCCGCCGACTTCCGTCCAGGCAAGACCTGTAACGACACCGACCTGATCGTCAGCCTCGACCTGGCCGAAGCGGTAGCGCTGCACACCAAGGTAATCGGAGAGGTTCTCCGCCGTGATGCTCACCGTCTTCTTCTTCGTCTTCAGGATCTCGGTCACCGCCTTGCGCCCGAGCTTCATCAGCTCGCGCTCCAGGCTCCTGACGCCCGCTTCGCGGGTGTAGGTCTGGACGATGGCGCGGATCGCGTCCTCACCGACGGAAAACTCCTTCGGCTGCAGCGCGTGATCGCGGATCACCTTCGGCATCAGGTGCCGCTTGGCGATCTCGATCTTCTCGTCCTCGGTGTAGCCGGCGATACGGATGATCTCCATGCGGTCCATCAAGGGCGCCGGGATGTTCAACGTGTTCGCCGTCGTCACGAACATGACGCTCGACAGGTCGTATTCGACCTCGAGGTAATGGTCCATGAACGTCGAGTTCTGTTCCGGATCGAGGACCTCGAGCAACGCCGATGACGGATCGCCACGGAAGTCCTGGCCCATCTTGTCGATCTCGTCGAGCAGGAAGAGCGGGTTGGACTTCTTGGCCTTCTTCATCGACTGGATGACCTTGCCGGGCATCGAGCCGATATAGGTGCGGCGGTGGCCACGGATCTCGGCCTCGTCACGCACGCCGCCAAGCGCCATGCGGATGAATTCGCGACCGGTCGCCTTGGCGATCGACTTGCCGAGCGAGGTCTTGCCGACGCCGGGAGGGCCGACGAGGCACAGGATCGGCCCCTTCAGCTTCTTCTGGCGGCTTTGCACGGCGAGATACTCGACAATTCGCTCCTTGACCTTGTCGAGGCCGAAATGATCAGTGTCGAGCACGTTCTGCGCGAACGCCAGGTCCTGCTTGACCTTGGAGTTCTTGCCCCACGGAATCGACAGGATCCAGTCGAGATAGTTGCGCACGACGGTCGATTCAGCCGACATCGGCGACATCGTCCGGAGCTTCTTCAACTCGGCTTCCGCCTTTTCGCGGGCCTCCTTGGAGAGCTTGGTCTTCTTGATGCGCGCCTCGATCTCGGCGGCCTCGTCGCGGCCGTCCTCGCCCTCGCCGAGCTCCTTCTGGATCGCCTTCATCTGCTCGTTGAGGTAGTATTCGCGCTGCGTCTTCTCCATCTGGCGCTTGACGCGCGAGCGGATGCGCTTCTCCACCTGCAGGACGGAGATTTCGGCTTCCATGAAGCCCATAGCCTTTTCCAGCCGCTCCTTGACCGAGAGCGTGGCCAGCATTTCCTGCTTCTCAGGGATCTTGATGGCGAGATGCGAGGCAACAGTGTCGGCGAGCTTGGAATAGTCGTCGATCTGGCTGGCTGCACCCACCACTTCGGGCGAGATCTTCTTGTTCAGCTTGACGTAGTTCTCGAAGTCGGTGACGACCGAACGCGCCAGCGCCTCAACCTCGACCTCTTCCTCTTCCGGCTCGACCAGCGCCGCGGCGCGGGCCTCGTGGAAGTCGGGACGGTCGGTGAACGAGACGATTTTCGCACGCGAAGCGCCTTCGACCAGAACCTTGACGGTGCCGTCGGGCAGCTTGAGCAATTGCAGCACATTGGCGAGCGTGCCGATGTCGAAGATGGCATCGGGCTCGGGATCGTCG
>NZ_RZOM01000843.1:0-2786 GCF_003999175.1 Mesorhizobium sp. M7A.F.Ca.ET.027.03.2.1
GGACTGCACCCGCCCGAAACGGATGGAACGAGCGCATTGCGGCAGTTCGATTCCTTTCGCGCCGCCCTATGTTGTAAAGCAGTTTGATCGGCAGTCCTCGGGAGCCCATTATAAATCAGTGAATTCAACGAGATCGACGGAGATTCGCCAACCTGATTTGGCTAACCGAGGCAAATAAAACACGACAACTTATTGATAAATAGCGACAATGGTGGGCCCGGAGGGACTCGAACCCCCAACCAAGCGGTTATGAGCCGCCGGCTCTAACCATTGAGCTACAGGCCCCACGCGGGCTGGATTAATGTTTTTCGCATCGCGGCACAAGGCTTTCCCGACGGGCTTCCGCAGATCGCCCAAATCAACCCATAATCGCGCTCTACGCGACCCCTTGCGACTTGATCGCAGACCAAGGAGATTTTCATGACCAGACATCTTTTGCCTCTCGCGCTCGCCACTGCAATCGCTTTTCCGGCGATGGCTGGAGCCGCCGATCTGCCGACGCCGCCCCGCATCATCGTGTCGGGCGAAGGCGAAGCAACCGTAGCCCCCGATCTGGCGGTCCTGACGCTGAGCGTCATGCGCGAGGCCAAAACCGCGCGCGCCGCGCTCGATGCCAACAATGACGCCATGGCCGCCGTGATCGCGGCGATGAAGTCCGCCGGCATCAAGGACCGCGATCTGCAGACCGCTGGCATCCAGATCAACCCGCGCTACAACTACACCAACAAGCCGGACGGCAGTCAGGAAGCCGAACTCGTCGCCTACCAGGTGACCAACACGCTTTCGGTGCGGGTGCGCGACGTCGACAAGACAGGCGAGATCCTCGACAAGGCGGTGTCGCTAGGCGTCAACCAGGGCGGCGGCATTGCCTTCACCAATGACAACCCGGCAGCTACGGTCACCGAGGCGCGCAAGAAGGCGGTCGCCGACGCCATGGCCAAGGCCAAGACGCTGGCCGAAGCCGCCGGCGTCAGCCTAGGCCGGGTGCTCGAGATCACAGACCAGAACATCAGGCCGGCGCCGATGCCGATCAATGCCAAAGCCTTCGATGCCGCGGCCGGCGCGGCTCCGGTACAGGCCGGTGAGAACGCCTACAATGTGCAGGTCACCGTCACCTTCGAGCTGAAATAAGCGGCTCTGCGATCCGTGGCTGAGCCTGGCCACGGCAATCATCAACCAATAGCGTGCATGAAAAAACCCGCGGGATTGCTCCCGCGGGTTTTTTCGAGCCACACCCTTCAAACGGAAAGGGGCTCGGCTAGTCCAGACCAATCTTCGCAGAAGATTGTGTCTCCCGGCTGATCTTCGCAGAAGATCAGCCTCTAGGGTCCGCCAAACCAAGCTTAGCGATAGATGACCGGGCAGCCGCGCTCATTGGCGAACACGACGACGACGCGGTCGCCATCCTGGCGGCCCGCCACTTTTACCGTACGACGGTTGACGTCGACGATCCGGACGCGGTGGAGGCCCATGCGTTCGGCCTTGTCGAGGGCGCGGTCCGGCGAGCAGCCACGGCGCCAGTTGCCACGGCGCTCGTCACGGCGATGGCGATAACCGTCGTCACCGGTATAGACGCCGAAACGCGGGTCGTTGTTGTTGCCGAAGCCGAGATAGAGGCTGTCGGCGTGAGCGGGAACGGCCGCCAGCGTGCCGAGACCGACCAGGGCCGAAAGGGCTGCCGTCTTGATCGTGTTGAACATCGTCTTCTCTCCTTTTTGCGGGCCTTCGCCCGTCCTCGTGAACCGATGGTGGGAGAATGCGCCTGCCTGTCTGAACTCTTTACGAACCTGCCGTTCATCTCCGGTTCATATGGCGGGAAAAGGAAAGTTCCCGCCATTCGCCGTCGTCCCCAGCCCTCGGTGAAGGCCAGAACGCCTGACTCGGCGCCCGGTTCCGACCCCGCGGATTGGCCGAATGTCTTCAAACGCGAGGCTCTTGCTCACCGCCGCTGGTCCTACGGCTCCTCGTCCAGTACATAGTCAAAATAGTCTTCCGGCTCGGCAAGATCGGTTTCGCTCACCTTGACCCGGCCGCGCATCGAGATGCCGGCTTCATGCACGGTCTCGGCGCTGCCCGACACCAGCCGGTGCCACCAGTAGAGGTCGCGGCCCTCGGCCACCAGCCGATAGGCACAGGTGCTGGGCAGCCAACTGATGGTTCGCACATTCTGTGGCGTCAGCCCGACGCAGTCGGGAACGCGCGCCAGCCGGTTGACGTAGTCCGAACAGCGGCAGGTCTCGGCATCGAACAGCCGACAGCCGACGCTGGTCCAGTATATCTCGCCGGTGTCCTCGTCCTCAAGCTTCGAAAGACAGCATTTACCGCAGCCGTCGCACAGCGATTCCCACTCGGCCGGGCTCATCGCCTCCAGCGCCTTGGTTTTCCAGAATGGCGTTTCCATTTCCGGGATGTGGCCCCAGCCGCGGGCAAGGTCAAGCGCGGCAATGGTCGCAATTGCGGCTATCGCCAGGTGAATGACATGAAGTTGCCTTCAAAAGGTCGGTCAATCGCCCCGTACGGCCTCTATCCGTGCCAGACTGGAACCAATCGGCACAAGATCGGTTTCGGCAAGGATGGGACCCCACAAGGAGAATTTCGATGAAACGCCAACCACGGATTCTGGCAGGCACGGCACTCGGCCTGCTTATGGCATCCGCGCCGTTGGGCGCGTTCCCGCTTCAGGGAAGTGTCGCGTCCGGCCTTGCCCAGCGCACGGCAGCCCCATTCATCCTGGCGCAAGCAGCATGCGCCGAAGGCGAAGCCTGCGCACAACAGCAGCAGGCGGA
>NZ_RZOM01000844.1:0-2781 GCF_003999175.1 Mesorhizobium sp. M7A.F.Ca.ET.027.03.2.1
CACCCGTTCCGTGGAAGCCGTGCGCAGTCTCGTCGCCACCGGCGCCGGCGTGGCGCTGCTGCCCGACCTCGTCTACCGGCCCTGGTCGCTGGAAGGCGACCGCATCGAATCGCGCGATATTTCCGGCTCCTTGCCGGTGGTCCAGGTCGGCATGGTCTGGCGGCGCGGCTCCGGTCTGCCGCAGGCCGCGCGCGATTTCATCGGCCTTGCCCAGTCGCAGCGGACGGTTCGCCAGCGTCCCTGAGAGATCGGCTGCAACCTATCGGAAAAACCGATATCGCCCTTCTGATAAATGAATTTGCGAAACCGGAATTTTCAAAGCACTTTCGGTTCAGGGACCAAAGCCGCCATCAGAGCGGCATCAAGCCCAACGGACGAACTGACAGTTTTCAGTCCGCGCGTGACCCCTAGCGAAGACCGAAACCGGCCTTCGGGGCCAGGCGCCTAAATGGGAGATCGACAATGAATTCATTCCTGAAGTCATGCACTGCTCTGACGGTCGCGCTGACCTTTTCCGGTCAGGCCGTCGCCCAGGTCAAGGAACTTGGCAAGGGCGAGGGCCAGGTCAACATCGTTGCCTGGCCGGGCTACATCGAGCGCGGCGAAACCGACAAGGGCTATGACTGGGTGACCTCCTTCGAGAAGGAGACCGGCTGCAAGGTCAACGTCAAGACCGCCAATACCTCCGACGAGATGGTCTCGCTGATGAATGAGGGTGGCTTCGACCTCGTCACGGCTTCGGGCGATGCTTCGCTGCGCCTCGTTGCCGGCAAGCGTGTGCAGCCGATCAACACCGATCTCATCCCGAGCTGGAAAACGGTCGACGAGCGCCTCAAGGACGCGCCGTGGTTCACCGTTGGCGGCGCCCACTACGGCGTTCCCTACCAGTGGGGTCCCAACGTCCTGATGTACAACACCGACGTGTTCAAGGAAGCTCCCAAGAGCTGGAATGTGGTCTTCGAGGAAATGAAGCTGCCGGACGGCAAGTCCAACAAGGGCCGCGTCCAGGCCTATGACGGGCCGATCCACGTCGCGGACGCCGCCAACTATCTGATGTTCCACAAGCCGGAACTCGGCATCAAGGATCCCTACGAACTGAACGAGGACCAGTACAAAGCGGCACTCGACCTGCTGCGCGTCCAGCGCACGCTGGTCGGCCGCTACTGGCATGACGCCGCCATCCAGGTCGACGATTTCCAGAACGAGGGCGTCGTCGCTTCCGGCTCGTGGCCTTTCCAGGTCAACACGCTGGTCGCCGCCAAGAAGCCGATAGCGTCCACCATTCCGGAGGAGGGCGCGACCGGTTGGGCCGACACCACGATGATGGAAGCCGATTCGGCCAACCCCAACTGCGCCTATATGTGGATGGAACATTCGCTGTCGCCCAAGGTGCAGGGCGACGTCTCGGCCTGGTTCGGTTCGCTGCCCGTGGTGCCCGCCGCCTGCAAGGGCAATGAGCTTTTGACCGACGAGGGCTGCAAGACCAACGGCTACGAGAACTTCGACAAGATCAAGTTCTGGAAGACCCCGGTGTCGAAATGCGCCACCCAGAACGACCAATGCGTGCCGTACTACCGCTGGGTGTCGGACTATATCGGCGTCATCGGCGGAAGGTGATTCCGCGCTTCGCCTGAGAGTGCAGCGCCGCCCCTCACCTTACCCTCTCCCCGTGAAGAAGCGGGGAGAGGGGGGTCACCGGCCTTGGAGTGCTTCCCTTCTCCCCGTCACTGTACGGGGAGAAGGTGCCGGCAGGCGGATGAGGGGCAGCGCAAACGCCCGCTAGAAGAACGCTGCACCGCAGCCCGAATTGATTTGCCTGACAGATCAGGACAGCCCATGACCTCCGCCGTCTCCTTCCAGAAAGCCTCGCGCCATTTCGGCAGCGTGCGCGCCGTCGACGCGGTCGATCTCGACATCGTGCCGGGCGAATTCTTCGCCATGCTCGGCCCGTCAGGTTCCGGCAAGACCACCTGCCTGCGCCTCATCGCCGGCTTCGAGCAGCCGACATCGGGCTCGATCTCGATCTTCGGCGAACGCGCCGAGGGCGTTCCGCCCTATCGCCGCAACGTCAACACCGTGTTCCAGGACTATGCGCTGTTCCCGCATCTGAACGTGCTCGACAACGTCGCCTACGGGCTGATGGTCAAGGGTGTCGGCAAGGCTCAGCGGCACAAGGCGGCGGAAGAAGCGCTGTCACTGGTGCGGCTGCCCGGCTATGGCGCCCGCCGCCCCGGCCAGCTTTCCGGCGGCCAGCGCCAGCGCGTGGCACTCGCCCGTGCGCTGGTCAACCAGCCAAAGGTGCTGTTGCTCGACGAGCCGCTCGGCGCGCTCGACCTCAAATTGCGCGAGAACATGCAGGAGGAGTTGAAGTCGCTGCAGAAGGCACTTGGCATCACCTTCGTCTTCGTCACCCACGACCAGGGCGAAGCGCTGTCGATGGCCGATCGCGTCGCTGTCTTCAACGACGGCAAGATCATGCAGGTCGGCACGCCGGAGGATATCTACCAGCGGCCGAAGACCCGCTTCGTCGCCGATTTCGTAGGCTCCTCCAATGTGCTGCCGCCGGACTTCGTCCAGCGCTATTCCGGCCAGCATCGCTGGGGCAGCTTGCGCCCTGAATCCATTCGCGTCGGGCGCGCGGCCAGCGGCGGGGTAAAAAGGGGCGAAGGCGTGTCCGCCCGCCTCGTCTCGACCAATTATCTCGGCGCCACGACAAAGCTGGCGCTCGACGCCGACGAGCTGCGGCTGCACGCCATCGTGCCGGCCGGCACGATGGCGTGC
>NZ_RZOM01000845.1:0-2781 GCF_003999175.1 Mesorhizobium sp. M7A.F.Ca.ET.027.03.2.1
GGGCACGGCGCACCTGAAAACCGCCGATGTCCTTGGCGTTCGGGATGACCATCAATTCGATCTGGTCGCTGGCTAGGGCATCGCCCACCTCAGGGTCTTTCCCGGGGAAGAAGCTCATGGACTCTCCTTGACGGTGGTCGAAGGCCGCCTGGCCGCATCAGGCAAAGCGGATCGCCGCCTTTGCCCGCAGCTTGGCCGCCACCTCTTCGCGATTACGCGGATGCTGATGGGTTTCCAGGGAATCGAGCAGTTCGCGCGCCGAGGCCGCGATGGCTTCGACGGCATGGTCGAAGGCGTGCTGGTTCTGCTTCGAGGGTCGCGTCGTTCCGCTCAGCTTGCGGACGAACTGAAGGGCCGCGTCGCGCACCTCGTCATTGGTTGCCGGCGGATCAAAATTGAACAGGGTCTTGATGTTTCTGCACATCGCTTCCGTATCTCCTCTTGTCCTTGAGCTGTTTCAATCGGGACGAGTTATATCCTCGATCATGATCATGTCCAAAAACCGGTGAGGCGAGCCTATGTTCGGACCGGGCCTCAATCCGCGTCGAGCGGCTCCGTTCCGACCGGCTTGCCGTCGCGCGACAGCCTGATCTTCTCGACTTTGTCCTCGGCGGCCTTCAGCAGCCGGTCGCAATGCGCCTTCAGCGCCTCGCCACGTTCATAGATCTTGATCGACTGGTCGAGCGGCACGTCGCCACGCTCCAGATCATCGACGATCTTCTCCAGCGCATCGAGTGCCTGCTCGAAGCTCATCGCCTTGACGTCTTCGTTGGTCTCATCGGCCATCATTCATCCTTTCATCAGTCGCCCGACATGGGCGGCGACCGAAAATGCCAATCCCTGCAGATCGTAGCCGCCCTCGAGCAGGCTGACGAGCCGGTTGCCGCTGTGGCGTGCCGCGCGCTGCATCAGTTGGCCGGTCGCCCAATCGAAATCATCCTCGGTCAGATTGATCTCGGCCAGCGGATCGCGGTGGTGCGCGTCGAACCCCGCCGAAATGATAATCAGGTCGGGCGCGAAATTGTCGAGCGCGGGCAGGACGCGCGACAGGAAGGCATCGCGAAACACCTCGCTGCCAGTCTGCGGCGCCAGCGGCGCGTTGACGATGTTGCCGGCGCCCGTTTCGTTCTTCGCTCCGGTGCCGGGATAAAGCGGCATCTGGTGTGTCGAGCAATAGAGCACCGACGGATCGTCCCAGAAAATGTCCTGCGTGCCATTGCCGTGATGCACGTCCCAGTCGACGATGGCAACGCGCTCGACACCGTGTTTCTTCTGCGCATAGCGCGCCGCGATCGCCGCCGTGTTGAACAGGCAGAAGCCCATGGCGGTGCTCTTTTCGGCATGATGGCCGGGCGGCCGGGCGGCGACGAAGACGTTGTCGGCGCGGCCCGAAAAGACGTCATCGACGGCGGCGTTGGCGGCGCCGATCGCGGTGATCGCCGCTTGCCAGCTCTTCGGACTGGCAGTGGTGTCGGCATCGATGCGGGCAATCCCCTCGTCGGGAATGGCGGCGCGCACGCGGGCGACGAAATCGGCGGGATGCGCGTAGAGGATGGTGGCCTCGTCGCCTTCCGGCGCCTGGATACGATCGAGCCCGGCAAAGGCTTCCTCATCGAGCACGCGCTCGATGGCACGCAAGCGGTCGGGCCGCTCGGGATGTCCGGGCGGCGTGAGATGCTCGAGGAAGATCGGATGGGTGTAGAGACGGGTGGTCATCGTCCTAATCTAGTGACCCGGATCGACAAAGGCCATGCACGGGCGGCCGATGACTGGGGAAAATCGCGACTGCGTCCATTCGCGTCGCTGCAAGCATTGGCCCCGCGGGCGCTTCGGCGTAAGATCCCTGGTACTGCCTGGTGCCCGCCGCAAGCGGGAGAATCGGGAACACGGTTGAATTCCGTGGCGTGCCCAACGCTGTGAGGGGGACCGCGCCGGTAAATGCCACTGTCGATGACGGGAAGGCACCGGACGCGGGTTGATCCCAAGCCAGAAGACCGGCCTGGCAGGCATCGTCATCCGCATGGTCAGGCGGATGATATCAATTGCAATCGCAAGGGGACAAGCGATGCCGGAACACCTGACCGCTGCTGTTGGCGACGGATTTGACCAGAGTGCGCGCGATGCGGTCTATCGCGCCATGTTCACACGGCGCGACGTGCGCAGTCATTTCCTGCCCACCCCAATTGATGACGACGTGCTGGCGCGGCTGCTGCTTGCCGCGCACCATGCGCCGTCTGTCGGCTTCATGCAGCCTTGGAACTTCATCGTCATTCGCGACGCCGAGCGACGGGAAAAGATACGCGACCTGTTCCTGGCGGCGCGCGAGCAGGAACTGCCGGCGATCGACGAAGAGCGGCAGGAACTCTACCGCAAGCTCAAGCTGGAAGGCATCTGCGAAAGCGCGCTCAACATCTGCATCACCTGCGACCGGCAGCGCTCGAAGGGTTCGCCGCTGGGACGCTGGCACAATCCGGAGATGGATCTCTACAGCACCGTCTGCGCGGTGCAGAATTTCTGGCTGGCCGCGCGTGCCGAGGGCGTCGGTGTAGGCTGGGTCAGCATCATCGAAGCGCAGGCGCTAAAGCGGCTGTTGGCCATTCCGGACCACGTAACGCCGATCGCCTATCTCTGCGTGGGCCGTGTTTCCGAGTTCGCTCCCAAACCGGACCTTGAAACGCATGGCTGGGGACGGCGGCTGCCGCTGCCGGAGCTGATCATGAGCGAGACCTTTTCCGGGCAAGGCGAGACACAGCTCAAATCCACCGTGGCGCGCCTCAACAC
>NZ_RZOM01000846.1:0-2774 GCF_003999175.1 Mesorhizobium sp. M7A.F.Ca.ET.027.03.2.1
GTTGTGGAAGGGTGCGATCAGCACGCCGCGATTGACCAGCGCGACATGGATGGCGGCCTCCAGTTCCGGTGCATGCGCCATTTCCGCCTCGGCGCCATTGCGCAGCGGACCGGGCGCACAGATGAACTCGACACGAGCGCCGACGCGGGAAACATGCCAGGGCAGGCGATAGCGATCGATCACGCCGGTCAGCCCGGCATCGAGCCGCCGCGCCAGATGATCCATGCGGTCGTAGTTTTCCTGCGTCATCACCTCTTCGAGCGTGGCGCGCATCGCCGCGAACTGCAGCGGGTTGGCCGAGAGTGTCGTGCCCATGCCGGAATAGCCCGGCTCCTTGGTCCTGTTGTAATCCGCGTAGCGTGAGGCAACGTCGTCGCTCATGCCCCAGACACTGGCCGGCACGCCGCCGGCGATCGGCTTGCCCAGCACGAAGAAGTCCGGGTCGAGACCATATTTCCTCGTGTAGCCGCCGGGGCCGGTCGAGATCGTGTGCGTCTCGTCGATCAGAAGCAGCGTGCCGGTTTGGCGTGTCAGTTTGCGCAGGGCGTCATGGTAGCCCGGACCGGCCAGCACCATGCAGGAATTGGTCAGCACCGGCTCGGCGATGACGCAGGCGACGTCCTTATCCCCAAGCGCGGCTTCGAGTGCTGAAACGTCGTTGAACTCGATGACCTTGGCCGTGCGGGTCAAGTCGCGGAACTCGCCCGCCAATCCTGGCCGGTTGACGGGCTTGCCGTCGATCAGCCGCACCATCGTTTCGTCGACCGAGCCATGATAGCAGCCGTTGAAGACCAGGATTTTTTCGCGGCCGGTGACGGCACGGGCAACACGCAGCGCAAAGCGGTTGGCGTCGGTCGCCGTCGTCGCGATCTGCCAGAATGGCATTCCGAAGCGCTGCTGCAGCAGCGGCCCAATGGCCAGCGCATCTTCCGAAGGCAGCATATAGGTCAGGCCGCGTCCGGCCTGGCGGCGGATGGCGCGAGCCACCGGTGGCGGCGAATGGCCAAACATCGAGCCGGTGTCTCCCAGGCAGAAATCGTCGAGCTTGTTTCCGTCGATATCCATGATCGTAGCGCCCCTGGCGTTGTCGACCAGGATCGGGAACGGCGTCGGCCAATCGTTCATCCAGTGCATCGGGACGCCGCTGAAGAAGCCGGGCAGGCCGTTGCCGATCTTGGCCTGCGATTTTGGCCGCGCATTGCGGAAGGCTGCCCCCTCGGTTTCGCGCAAATCGGCAATGCGGTCGCGGCCGATGCCGCCGATGGACGTGTTGGACGTGTCGCTGTGCATGAAAACCCCTCTGGTCGATCCCTCTTAGCCAATCCGTGTCCGCATCCGCAATTGGCCGCGCATCTGCCCTGCGTTGGCTCAGCCTTTGGCGGCGGCGCTTGACCGTGCTGCCGAAGTCAGCGCCAATATGAGCGGGAATTTAGGTGGAGGGGTAAAATGCGAACGATCATGTGTGTGGCAATGCTTCTGTCGTCGGCTGGCGCTGCCTTCGCGTCGGGTGGCATCTGGTGCTCCACCGAGGACCCGGCGGCGACATTCGAGGTCGAGGCAGGCGTCACCAGAGGCATGGGCGGGCCGACCTTCAACTTTCGCGGCAACCTCGAAATTCTGAGCCGGCCTGCCGGCGACAGCCTGCGCAAGACGGTGTTCGAGGATTCCAACCTGACGCAGTACTGGCTCGACGGCAAGGAATTGCGGCTGAACATCTATCGCGAGCACGAGGTCGCGCAAAAGATCAATTCGGTCGAACTGACGATCCTGACCAAGACCAGCGACGAAGGCGTCTACGACGGGAGCTATACGCTCTCCATCTACGACGCCGCGGCGGATACGGACCAGGACGGCAAACCGGTGGAAATCAGCGGCAAAGTGTCGTGCGGAGCGGAGTGAGCGGGGTCAGGCCGTGATATCGATGACGCCGCAATCGCCGGCGGCACTACCGAAGGCGACCCGGCGTTCTTCCTTGTCCCACATCATCGAGGTGATGGCGCCCTTGCCCGGCCGTCGCAACAGCACTTCCTTGGCGTCGGCAAAACGCACCGCCATCACCATGCCGTCATCATAGCCGACGGCAACGACATCCTGGCTCGGGTGGCAGGCGACAGCCGTCACCATGGCGTTGCCGCGCGTGCCGAGCTCCAGCGGTGCCTTGCCCATTGGACCATCCTTGCCTGAAAACGGCCAGACGATCGCCGCCGGCGCGCCGGAACTCGCCAGCCACTTGCCCTTCACACTCCACGACAGGCTTTTGACCTTGCCGGGATAGCCGGTCATGCGCATGTGCTTGCCGTCGGCGAGCTTCCAGCCGTGCAATGCATTTTCTTGCATGGTGGTGACGAGGAAGGCGCCATCGGGAGAGAAGGTGATGCCGGTGTGGGCGCCGGCCCATTCAAGCTCCACCGGCTTGCCCTCGGCGGCCGGGAAATGCAGCGTCGCGCCATTGTAGCGGGCGACACCGAAGCGCATGCCCTTGGGCGAGAAGGCCAGCCCCTCGACCGAACGCGGATGGACGAATTCCCTCGTCTTGCCGTCGGCGAATCGCACGAAGGCGGTCTTGCCTGAGGCATAGGCGATGGCGCCTTGCGGCCCGGCGGCAACGCTGGTGATCCACTTCTTGGCCGCGCTTGCCAATTCCGTGACCTCGCCGCCCGCTTTCACGGAAAACACCTTGCCGTCCTCGCCGCCGGTGATCAGCCGGTCATTGGCCGCATCATGGAAGGCGGCAAGCACCCCGTCATTGGCCTGAATTGTCTTGTGGCCATGGT
>NZ_RZOM01000847.1:0-2768 GCF_003999175.1 Mesorhizobium sp. M7A.F.Ca.ET.027.03.2.1
CCGCCCAGCGGTCGATGTAATTGTCCTGCCGGGTTTCGAGTTCGGCGCCGTAGCGGGTCAGCATTTGCGGAAATCGGGTCTCGAACATGAACGCCATGGTGTTGTCGAGCTTGACCGGTTTCAGGTCCGCGCGCGAGGCCTTTTCGAAGCCAGGCGCATCCGGCCCATGGGCCAGCATCAGATTGTGCAGACTGATGCCGCCGGGCACAAAGCCTTCTTCCTTGGCGTCGTACTGGCCATGGATCAGGCCCATGAACTCGCTCATGATGTTGCGGTGGTACCAGGGCGGCCGGAAGGTATCTTCGGCCACCAGCCAGCGTGGCGGGAAGATGACGAAGTCGATATTGGCCGTGCCCTCCTCGCCGCTGGGTGCCGTCAGCACAGTGAAGATGGACGGGTCGGGATGGTCGAACAGCAGCGCGCCGACAGGCGAAAAGGTAGCCAGATCATATTTGTAGGGGGCGTAATTGCCGTGCCAGGCAACGACGTCCAGCGGCGAATGGCCGATCTCGGTGACATGGAAATTGCCGCACCATTTCACCGTCAGCCGGCACGGCGTTTCCTTCTCCTCGAACCAGGCGCAAGGCGTCTTGAAATCGCGCGGATTGGCCAGGCAGTTGGCGCCGATCGGGCCGCGGTCGGGCAGCTTCAACTTGGCGCCGTAGTTCTCGCAGACGTAGCCGCGCACTTCCTTGTCGACCAGCTCGACCTTGAAGACCAGACCGCGTGGCAGCACCGCGATCTCGCCGGGCCGCAGCTCAATGACGCCCATTTCGGTGACGAAGCGCAAGGCGCCGACCTGCGGCACGACCAGCAATTCACCGTCGGAGTTGAAGAAATGGTCGTCGACCATCGAGCGGTTGGCGACATAGACGTGTGCCGCCATGCCGGTCTGGCCGAGCACGTCGCCGGCGGTGGTGATGCTGCGCATGCCGGCGATAAAATCGGTCGGCTCTTTCGGCATCGGCACCGGATTCCAGCGGTATTGGCCAAGCGCCAACTCATGATCGCCGACATTGGGCGCACTCTTCCACAAGGGATAGCTCGCAGGCTTGAAGCGGCCAGTGTGCTTGACGCTTGGCCGGATCCGGTAGAGCCAAGAGCGCTCATTGGTGCCGCGCGGGGCGGTGAAGGGCGAGCCCGAAAGCTGCTCGGCATAGAGGCCGTAGGCCGGCCGCTGCGGGGAGTTCCGTCCTTGTGGCAGCGAATCGGGCAGCGTCTCGGTTTCGAAGTCGTTGCCGAAACCCGGCATGTAGGAAAAGGCCATTGCTTCCTCCCCGGAATGAATCTCAATTGACCAAACTGGTTTCATTTGTAACCATTGAAAATGTAACCATCAATGGCGGCTTTGAAAAATGGCGATCAAGAGCGAAGCGTCCGACGCGCCTGAAATTCTCAATCTGGAAAATTTCCTGCCCTACCGGCTCTACCGGCTTGCCGATGCCGTCAGCCGCGAATTTTCGCGGATCTACAAGGATAGCCACGGCCTGACGCGGCCGGAATGGCGCACCCTTTCGGGGCTGGGGCAGCATGGAACGATGACGGCGTCTGCAATCGGTGAGCAATCGGCCATGCACAAGACAAAGGTTTCGCGCGCTGTCGCCGAGCTCGAACGGCGTCGCTGGCTGACGCGAAAACCGGACGAAAAAGACCGCCGTATCGAACATCTGACGCTGACCGGAACGGGACTTGCCGCCTATCGCGAGATGGTGCCGCTGGCCAAGGCGTTCAAACGGGATTTGCTGGCAAGGCTCAGCGCTGAAGAGCGCACGGCGATCACCAGCGGACTGGCTGCATTGGAGACCAGTCTGGTCCCGAGCAAGGGTTAGTCCAAGATCAAGCCAATCACTCTGAACGACGGAGTTCGAGCGAGACTGCGTGGGAGCTCCCACCACAGCCAAAGCATAGCATTGCCTTCGATTTGTTCGTGATTTGCGTTGTCAGGCCGCGTATAATGCCCATTACACCGACGGGAGGACTACGATGAGCATTCGCGCATTAAGTGTCCTGGTGACGCTACTTGTAGGCACCTGCACATCTGCGCAGGCCCAGCAGACAAAGCCGATGTCGATCGAAGTGTTCCCTTTCGAATTGGAGGACAAGAGCGCCGGGGCGGGAATAATTCCCCCGGATGAATATGACAGGCGCTATCTGTCGGAATCGGCACAAGTTGCAAAGGACATGCTCTCCCAGTCTGGGCGCTTTACAGTAATTGATGTGCCGGCGAGGGATACACAGGCTGCTGCGCCGCACGGATTGCGCAACTGCGCTGGCTGTGAAGGCCCGATTGCCAAGGAGCACGGCGCGTCGCTTGCCTTGCTTGGCGTCGTAACGCGCGTCAACCGAACAGAACATACTATGTTCATTCGCATCCTTGACGCCGAAACCGGGAGACATGTTTCGGAGGGGTTTACCGATCTTCGCATGGGTGCGAACCACGCGTGGCCCCGCTCCGTGAAATGGTTGATGAAAAACAGAATCCTGCGCTAGGCGGCATCTACCAGTCCATCACCACCTTGCCGGAACTGCCGCTGCGCATCGCATCGAAGCCGGCCTGAAAATCGTCGATGCCGATGCGGTGGGTAATCAGGCCGGAGACATCCAGCGGGCCCTGCACAAGCGCGATCATCTTGTACCAGGTTTCGAACATCTCGCGGCCGTAGATGCCCTTGAGATGCAGCATCTTGAAGATGACCTTGTTCCAGTCGATCTCGAAGCCGGTCGGCGCGATGCCCAGAATGGCGATCTTGCCGCCATTGTTCATGGTG
>NZ_RZOM01000848.1:0-2766 GCF_003999175.1 Mesorhizobium sp. M7A.F.Ca.ET.027.03.2.1
ACTCCAGTCTCCTCGGTCCGGTCCGAATGGACAACCTCCCGAAAGCTCACAGCTAGCCGATCATGTGCCCGGGGAGCATCCAGTTCGAAAGCTTGCTCTAAGCGGCTTGGTGACTTGGCCGAGGTCACCCAGGTGGAAATGACCAACACTTGGGGTAAGCCTAGTGGCGCTCCCCTCGATGATGTCTGGCGGGGTGGTTAGCCGCCTCCGTGGGACAAGATCAGTCTACACGAATGGGCTATAGCCTCTCCTCGCCTGCCTCACTGGCCGTCCTTCAGAGCCGGCCACACGAGCTTTTGTCTTTCAGCAGGGCGTTTTTCTCGCCAGCTACAGAGCCACACCGACGCCATTAATGAGCGTCCAGTCGACGGGTTGGATGGCCCTGTCCATCTTGCCCAGCACCTTGGCTTAGCATTTGCCGGTGCGGCGGAAGCCTTCAAGACGCAGTTCTTGACCTTCTCCAGATCAGCCTCGGATGGATATCGGCAAGGGTTCAGCTCGTCCTTTTGAACTTGCGCATCTTCGTGTTGGCCAACCCCAGGCCGCCCGACATATTTGCGGTCTATCCGGCACCTCAACTTCGAACAACCTTGCGGCAAGCTCTTGGGATAGCCCACGCTCGTGCCTCCACCACCCGCTCAGCAGAGCCAGATTTGTCGTTGATGGCACGGAACTTGCGGAGTCATTCGCAGATGCGTCACGGACCGAGAGTGTCGTCCCATGAATTCGATCACCAAAAAGGCCGCCCGACGTTGCTGGGACCGCCTGCAATTACCTTATCCCAGAATTGGGAGCAACGGCTTCAAAAGGGATAACTCATCACCTCAATTTTGTCGATCGCGCGGCCATCGAACCGCAGCCATCGATCAGACTTCCGCCTCGTTGCACTCATTGCGACCGCCTTGGTGCTTGCGACAACCGCTCAATTCTGGCTGCCAGGATAACCACATATGGCGACGGAACTTCCTGCTTCAAAGCAATATAGAGATCGTCGATCATCCCCCCATCAAGGCCTCGATCGAGGACACCGCGTTCGGCTTGCTTGGTTCGCAGTGAACAGACCGCACTTCGACGAATGCGATCGATGCGACCGCGCCGAGAACTCTCCCGCATTGTCGACGGTTGGGTCCGTCGGCCCTCCGATGAGGCCTCGGATGCGTCGGGCGCCGAGGCCTCGACTGATGCCGACTGGCCGCCGCCGGAAGGTCTCGCGGCTTTGATCCCCGGCGATGTAGCCACCCCTGCTGCAACAGCTCCTAGCCGGAGAACTCATTCATGACCGAATCGGCGACAGATTTAGTGGACGCGGCTTTGTTCGACCGAGATCGGCTTGACCCAGAAAGTCCCTATCAACGTTCTGGCCCTGCATGGGGTGCCATCATTTCGCTTTCCTTCGGCACCTTCGGGCTTGTGACGGCAGAGTTTCTGCCCGCCAGCGTTCTGACACCGCTCGCGCATGATCTCCGTATCACCACGGGCACGGCTGGACAGGCGCTAACAGCGACCGCAATCGTCGCGGCGATCTCGGCACCGATAATCGCCATCGTGACAAAGCGTCTGGACCGCAGGGTCGTCATCTGGGCGATGACGCTCCTGCTGATCCTGTCGAACGTTCTGGCAGAGGTTGCGGGGTCGCTGCCGGTTTTGCTGGCGGCACGCGTCGTCCTTGGCATATCGCTTGGTGGTTTTTGGTCTATTTCGGCAGCGTTGGCGATGCGGCTGGTTCCAAGTCACCTCATGCCGCGCGCCATGTCGATCATCCTCACCGGCGTTTCTGTCGCCTCCGTCTGCGCGGCTCCAATCGGCGCTTATGTCGGTGACATTTGGGGATGGCGAGCCTCGTTCAAGGTCGCCGCAATCGTGAGTGCCGTTGCGCTGCTCGTGCAACTCGTAACCATTCCGCCACTGCCTCCGATCGAAGTGCGCAGATTCCGCAGTCCGCTGGATGTCGCGAAGAATCCGGCGATGAAGGTTGCGGTGCTAGTCGTGCTATTGGTCGCTTCCGGCCATTTTGCCAGCTTCGCCTACATCCGCGCCTTTCTCGAGAGCGTTCCTGCGCTCGAAAAGAAGTCAATCCCGCTCGTGTTCCTTGCTTTTGGCACGGCCGGCGTCTTCGGCAATTTAGCCGGCGCATTCCTCACCAAACACAGTCTCAAGGCGGTCGCGGCCCTGCCGCCCCTGCTCATTGCCGTAGCCGCTGTCTCGCTCCTGACTATGGGAGCATCGGCCTTGACCTCGGCAATTGCAGTTGCCGTATGGGGCTTTGCTTTTGGCGCGGTCCCGGTCGGATTGCAGACATGGATGGTGCTACGCGCCGCTCCGAAACAGGCCGAGAGCGCTGGTGTACTGATGGTCATAACCTTCCAAGTGGCCATCGCAGCCGGCACAACTTTCGGTGGCCTATTGGTGGATCACACGGGTATTGCCAGTGTCTTTGTCTACAGCGCGGTTGCCACGTTCCTCGCTGTCTTGACAGTATTTTTGCTCGGCCCGAACCGCAAAACCTGACCGCCTGGTGGGGAGTGACGGTCGGCGGCGTTCACGCTATTGCCACCTCTGAGCTCGGCCCAAAGGCCGCGGCTTCGTCGTAACCATGCGGTCGATGGGGCAGCGCCAAATTGCTTCCTGCTCATCGCGTTGCGATAATACAGCGCGCTTATTGCGTCATCGTGTCCCCGGTCTCGGCTTCAATGCCCGGCTACTGGCTGCGGAGGCAGATGGGCGCCGGCGTCCCACCGACGACGATCGGTCTTTTCTCATGTAGCT
>NZ_RZOM01000849.1:0-2765 GCF_003999175.1 Mesorhizobium sp. M7A.F.Ca.ET.027.03.2.1
GGATATGCAACGCTGCTGGAGGTAGAGGTCTTGACGATCTGCATCGGGTTTGGAACCGGAACGACGTTTCCGGTCACCACCGTGTCGGTCCAGAACGCCGTCGATCGCGTGCATCTCGGCGTCGCGACGGGCGTGCTGACATTCCTGCGTTCGCTTGGCAGTGCGCTTGGTGTCGCGATGCTCGGCGCGGTCGCTCTGGGCTACGGCTTGCCACTTGCCGGTGAAGGCGTGCGGATCGTGGGCCATAGCGCGACGGTCGAGCCGTTCGTGATGATCTTTGCCGTCGCCGCCGTTACATTGCTGCTGGGGCTGATCACGCTGACGCTGATGCCCGAAAAGGAGCTTCGCGGTTACGCCGACAATGCGGCGCCCATCCTCGCCGAGTAAGCTTCAGCCGGAGACGCCGAGCTTCTTCTGCAGGCTGGTCGATGAGGTCGTGTACTGGAAAACGATGCGCTCGCCGGGGCTGATGATGCGCTTGGCGGCCTGCGCCATCAGCGCCACTTCGTGGAAGCCAGACAGGATCAGCTTCAGCTTGCCCGGATACCAGTTGATGTCGCCGACCGCGAAGATACCGGGCACCGATGTCTGGAACTTCTCGGTATCGACCGGAATAAGGTTCTCGTGAAGGTTGAGACCCCACTCCGCGATCGGTCCGAGCTTCATGGTCAGGCCGAAGAACGGCAGCATGCGCGTGCAAGGCACCTCGACATCGCCGTCAGGTCCCTTGATGGTGGCCGATGACAGTTGGCCGTCGGCACCGGTCAATCCGGTCACCTGCCCGACCTGGAACTCCAGCTGCCTCATCTCCTGCATGGCATACATCTTGTTGACGCTGTCGGGGGCGGCACGGAACTCGGGCCGCCGGTGCACAAGCGTCACGCTCTTTGCCACCGGCTGCAGGTTCAGCGTCCAGTCGAGTGCCGAGTCGCCGCCGCCGACAATAACGAGGTCATGGCCGCGAAAATCCTCCATCCGGCGCACCGAATAGAAGACGCTCTTGCCTTCATAGGGCTCTATGCCGGGGATCGGCGGACGCTTGGGCTGGAAGGAGCCGCCGCCGGCGGCAATCACCACCACCTTGGCCTCGAACACCTCGTTTTCGTCGGTGGTGACGCGAAAACTGCCATCCTCCAGTTTTTCCAGGCTGGAAACCATTCGGTTGTAGCTGAAATCAGGCTTGAACGGCGCGATCTGCTCGAGCAATTTGTCGACCAGCCCCTGCGCCGAGATCGAAGGCCAGCCTGGAATGTCGTAGATCGGCTTTTCCGGATAGAGTTCCGCGCACTGGCCGCCCGGCCGATCGAGAATGTCGATCAGGTGGCACTTCATGTCGAACAGGCCGAGCTCGAACACGGCAAACAGGCCAACCGGCCCTGCCCCGACAATAAGCACGTCTGTCCTGATAATGTCGGTCATGCCTGTGCCTCGCTGCGCATGACCCCGAAAATCGGATCGATTTTCGGAAAGGATCATGCGCAAAATAAAGTCCTACAGCGTCCTTTGCGCGCCCAAGAGGACGCGCGGCGCTGTAGTGAAACAACAGGACACTGCATGACCATCGCTCCGCTGCCAAGCCGCAGCGGGAAAAATCAGTTGGCAAAGATACTGCGCTTATCCCTGACGGGCAGGCACCCGCACAATGAGACCGTCGAGCGCGTCTCGCACCTTGATCTGGCACGACAGCCGTGAGTTCGGCTGGACGTCGTAAGCGAAGTCCAGCATGTCCTCTTCCATCGCTTCCGGCTCGCCGACTTCAGCCGTCCAGGCTTCGTCGACATAGACGTGACAGGTGGCACAGGCGCAGGCACCGCCGCATTCGGCTTCGATCCCGGGCACGGCGTTGCGGATCGCGTTCTCCATGACCGTAGAGCCGTTCTCGGCGTCCATGTCGAAATGCGTGCCGTCATGGGCGATGAAAGTCAGCTTGGTCATTTGTCACCTGAAGGGAGTTCCAGCCGAGATAATCACTCCGGCTGACAAGTCAACTGCCGCATGAAAGCGCCGCCCGATGACGTTTTTCCGCAAATCGGGTTCAGCGCGGATTCAGCGGTTGATGGCGGCGATGAAATCGCGCACTTCGTCGATCAGCATGCCAAGCCGTTTGAGCGTCTGGCCGTCTTCCGGCCGGTGCTCGATCTCGGTGGCGCAATCGGCGATGGCAAAGGCGCCGACGCCCCGTGCCGAACCCTTCAATCCATGGGCGAGCAGAAGCCGGTCCTTGATGTCGGCGTCGACTATTCTGTCGCGCACGGACAGCGCCTGCTGTACAAACAGCGCCAGCACCTCTTGCTCAAGGCTGCGGTCACCCATCGTCTGGCGGGCAAGGTGTGCCAAATCGACCGGCCGTGACCGCCTTGGTCCGGATACGTCGCCCCCGGGCATTGAGAAGGCAATGCCGCTTTCGCCACGCATGAACTCGAACTCCGTTTCTTCGATTCGCCCAAAAACCTAGGCGAATCCAATGGACAACGGGTTAATGAATGGCCGGGAAAAATGTTGCCAAAGCGGCGCCCAAATCACAGTTCCGTTAACCTTATATTTAAAGTTTTACGTATCCCGCGGAATGCATGTTTTCTTTACCCCCCTGTGTCATTACGATACGAGGGGTCCATTTTCAGCCTCCTGCGCGGGGCAAGACAAACAGAATTATAAGCCCGCGGCAGCTAGTACAGGGTAGCGAAGGCATGGCAAAGAAACCAACGACGACGAGAACTCTCGACAGCGACGTGGCCAGGGAACTGGAAAAGGCGCTCGATCTCGAC
>NZ_RZOM01000084.1:0-10394 GCF_003999175.1 Mesorhizobium sp. M7A.F.Ca.ET.027.03.2.1
GTTCACCAGGCAGACGCTGTTCTTTTCGGCGACGATGCCGCCCGAAATCACCAAGCTCACCGAAAAGTTCCTGCATGCGCCGGTACGAGTCGAGGTCTCGAAGGCAGCATCCGCCGCCACCAACATCATCCAGCGGCTGGTCAAATCAGGCTCCAAGCCGTGGGACAAGCGCGAGACGCTGCGCAATTTGATCAAGGCCGAAGACGCCGAACTGAAGAACGCCATCATCTTCTGCAACCGCAAGGTCGAAGTGTCGGAGCTGTTCCGCTCGCTGCTGAAGCATGATTTCGACGCCGGTGCGCTGCATGGCGACATGGACCAGCGCGCGCGCATGCAGATGCTGGCCAATTTCCGCGACGGCAAGCTGCGCTACCTCGTCGCTTCCGACGTTGCCGCGCGCGGCCTCGACATCCCCGATGTCAGCCATGTCTTCAACTATGACGTGCCGATCCACGCCGAGGACTATGTCCACCGTATCGGCCGCACCGGGCGCGCCGGACGCTCCGGAAAATCCTTCACCATCGCGACCAAATCTGACACCAAATACATCGATGCCATCGAACGTCTGATCGGCAACAAGATCGAGTGGCATGACGGCGACTTGTCGACGGTGGTTGCCAGCGAAGGCGAGGACGATGCTCCGCGCCGTGGCAAGGGCGCGCCGCGCCGTGCCGGCCGCAAGGACGACGACCGCGGCAGGGAAAAGAGCGGCGAGCGCAAACCGCGCGAACGCCACGCCAAGCGCAGCGAAGATGCCGCACCGGAAACAGTCCGCGAGGATCAGCCGGTGGCCGAGGCCGCAGCCGCCGACATCGGCGAACGGCGTTCGCGCAAGGAAGCGATCCGTTCGGAAAACACCGAGCGCAAATCATCCGATCGCAATGAACAGCGCGCACCCGAACGCGGCGACACCCGGCCGCAGCGAGACAACAGCCGCCCTGCCCGCCAACGCCACCAGGAAGACAATGATTCCACCGTTGGCTTCGGCGACGACATGCCGGCCTTCATGCGGATCGTCGCCAAGGTCTGATCCCGACTGCTTCGAAAGCAAGCAAGCCATCGGGCTTGCTTTCTCGGCAAAGCTCTTTCAGCCTGGCTCGCCCGTTACATCGGTCCAGGCATCATCTTGGTCGGTTTTTCCAGCATCGGAAACTCGGCCTTGTTGCATTTCACGTTCGGGTTCGTCGGACTGAACATGCCGTTCGGGTTGTCCCCGAGCCAGGCATGAAGGTCGTAATGGACGAACTCCTTCGGGATGAGAGGGTAGTGCCCCTCCATAGGTCCCATGAAGGTTTGGCCAAATAGCTTGGGCGGCTCCTTGGTGTCCGGCGTCAGCGGCACCAGCCATTCCACTCCGACCAACTTCAGGCCTTCCTTGGTCGGCTCGTAGATCAGCACGTTCGGCCTCATCGGATCGAGCTTCTGGCCGACACTCGGGACATTGACGAAGTGGATGCCCATGGCGCCCTTCGGGTAGTCCATCGCGCCCGGTATCTTTTCTCCGCTGTAGTGGACGCAGCCGACGGTCGACAGATAGAGGTCGCGGACGGCAGCGGTGTAATCCTCATATTTGGCGAGCGACTTCTTCAAGGCTTCGATGTCGGCCTTGTTGGCGTCCTCGGCGCGAGCCGAAGCAACGTTCAGCCACGCGCCTACCAAACCTGTCAAAACGAGGACGCCGCAGCGCCCAAGGCTGGCTGTTCTTGTCATGCATTCCTCCCAGATTTCTGATCTGGCCGTGCAAGACCGAGGCGGAAAAATGCTGATTGCGCGGCCAGTGACACCGCCTCATCCCCTCAGGAACAGCGATGATGCTATTCCTTTCCATAGCTGCGGGAAAGATGTATTTTAGCAATAACTAATTGAATAACACCAATATCCGCTCAAACAAAAACGGCCCCCCATGGGAGCCGTTTCGCATTGGTTTGCCGTACAAATCAGGTGAGCGGCGAAAGCTGGATCTCGACGCGGCGGTTCTGGGCGCGACCTTCGGCCGTGGCATTGGATGCGACCGGGCGTGTCTTGCCGAAGCCGGTGACTGCGAAGCGCCGCTGATCCACGCCCTGACCGGACAGATAGTTCGCCACCGCCAAAGCACGGCGCTGCGACAGATCGAAATTGTGCTGGTCGCCACCGGTCGAATCGGTGTGGCCGAACACGTCGACCGTGGTCTGCTTGAACTTCTTCAGCACCAGCGCGACAGAGTTCAGGACCTGGTAGAAGCCGGGCTTCACCGCATCCTGATCCGAGTTGAAGGTGATGTCGGACGGCATGTTGAGGATGATCTGGTCGCCGCTGCGGGTGACACTGACACCGGTGCCCTCGAGTTGCCGGCGCAGTTCGGCCTCGTTCTGGTCCATGGTGGCGCCGATGGCGCCGCCGGCCAGCGCGCCGATGCCGGCGCCGATCAGTGCGTTGCGGCGGTCATTGCCGCCGGCAAGCAGGCCAAGGCTTGCACCCGCCAGAGCACCAAGGCCGGCGCCGGCCGCCGTGTTGGAAATCTTCTGGTCGCCCGTATACGGATCGGTGGTGGTGCAGGCGCTCACGAGCACAGCCGTCGCCACGACGACGAGCACAGTCTTTTTCATAGGATCGTCCCTCTCCAAGTCACGCCTTGCGGTGGCGCCAAATCAGCCCTTCCCGCGACTTGTACCACGAATTGCGGCGAAAAGCGGAACGGCAAAAGCGCCGCTCACGGCTTTTCCCGAGGGACCGATACACGGTGATAGCGCCGCATCGCCGGGCCGCAATCGTTCGGATCAGGCTACCAGAGGTTCTTGCCGTCTATGACCACCACTTCGACCTTGTCGAGATCGAAATCGTCGAACAGTCGCGAGTTGACGCTGATCTTGGGATTGTCGAAATCCGGCTCGCCGGTCGACCAGTCCGGCGTTTCGGTAAAGGTGCCGCAGCCGCAGGCGGCGCAAAAACCGTGCTTTACGGTTTTCGATCCCCAGCGGTAGAAAGAGACGCTCTCCATCGGGGCTGGTGAGCTTGAATTGCGAAGGCACGTAGTAGGCCCCGAGCGAGCCGCGTTTCGAGCAGAAAGAACAGGTGCATTGCGTCACCGTCTGCGGTGCCTGCGAAACCTCGAATGTCGTCGCCTTGCAATGACAGCTTGCCTTGATGGTCATCAACGAACTCGTCCTGTCGCCCGCCACCCTGTGCGGCAAAGGCAGCATAAAGAGGTGCTCCTGACAACTGTCTGTCAGCAGGCATCACCCGAACCGCGCAAACCCGGCCTGCGGCCCCGGTCACACGCGACCGCGGACGTCCGACCGCCGTCCTGTCGTCAATAAGAGCGCGGCGGCACGAACAGGCAGATTGTCTTGCCGGCGTCGAGGCCCGCTTGGTGCGCACACCAATGGAACTCGCCGTCCGGGCTGTCCTTGACACGCTTGTCGGTCATTGGAACGATCTCACCCGTTCCGGCGATGACATAGCCCTCGGGTTTCTCCAGCACTTCGCCTGTATGGGTCGTGCGACAATCATAGTTGGCGCAGCATGCGAACGGATAACTCCAGCCCTGTGGCTTTGCCGCCGTGGGTGTGGCGTCATGCGCGAAGGCAGGTGCCGTCAGCATTGCCATAGCGCCGATCGCGAACAGGGAAAACAAAAGTCGGCCAGCCGGTTGAACGGCATTGGCCGATCTGAGTGTGGCAGCAGACATGACGCGTTCCTTTCAAACGAGCTCAAGCGTTTCGCTTGCCCGTTCCCGGAACGTATCTTCCCAGTGGCCGGATCGTCGGGTCGCAGATATGCCGCGTCCGGCCATAAATGCTTTTTCTCTCCCAGCGTTTGGATGCTGGGCTGATTCCTTGGTCGGCGCAAGAAGATGCATTCCCGACATCGTTCTATGGACGTCAGGTATCCGCTACCGCCGACGAGATGAGGCCAAGGTCAATTCCCGGCAAACGGGCGTCGAATAAACGGAATTGGCCCGCTGTGGTTCCAGCCTATTGCTGGTCAGAGCCGGCAATCACGTGCTCTTGATACTGCGGCAGGTTATCGGTGATGGTGAACCAGCCCGCCTTCGAACCGACGAAGATGTGCTCCGTTGGACGGATGGACGGGTCGTCGACGAGCGTTCCCATGGCGACATGGACGTAGGCGCCGTCGCGCACCAGCGAATAAAGCAAGGAGCCGCACCGGCCGCAATGCGCGTTATGGCCGCTTTCGTCGCCGAAGATCAGAAGCTTGTCCTCGCCTTCGGTGAGGACAAGCTTTTCACGCTCGATACCGGCGAAAGACTTGAAGGCCGAACCGGTGGTGCGCCGGCAGTCCGAACAATGGCAATTCGCGGCATAGAGGAATTCGTCGGCGACCTCGTAGTGAACCGCGCCGCAAAAGCACTTTCCGGTGAGCTTGCTCGCCAATCCTCTCCTCCGTCGCTGTGGTGCGCAGGGATATGTTCAGATTGAGGTCAGGCTAGCCTCACCTGAACATGGACATATCCTAATCCAGGTCTGCTACGGCTTCGCCCGCACCGCCTTCGATGCGCTGCGACAACGAGGCTTCCATGAAATCGTCGAGGTCGCCATCGAGCACGCTCGACGGGCTGGTGCTCTCGACGCCGGTGCGGAGATCCTTCACCAGCTGGTAGGGCTGCAGCACATAGGAGCGTATCTGGTGACCCCAGCCTATATCGCTCTTCGACGCTTCGGTGGCGTTTGCAACTGCCTCGCGCTTCTTCAGCTCTTCCTCGTACAGGCGCGAGCGCAGCATCTCCCAGGCCTTGGCCTTGTTCTTGTGCTGCGAACGTTCGGCCTGGCAGGCGACCGCAATGCCGGTGGCCAGATGCGTGATGCGCACCGCCGAATCGGTGGTGTTGACGTGCTGGCCGCCCGAGCCGGACGAGCGATAAGTATCGATGCGGACATCGGATTCCGAGACGTCGATCTCGATCGTGTCGTCGATGACCGGATAGACCCAGACGCTGGCGAAGGACGTATGCCGGCGCGCATTGCTGTCATAGGGCGAAATACGCACCAGGCGATGAACGCCCGATTCCGTCTTCATCCAGCCATAGGCATTGTGGCCTTTGATCATCAACGTGGCCGACTTGATGCCGGCCTCTTCGCCGTCATGCATTTCCAGCACTTCGACCTTGAAGCGACGACGCTCGGCCCAGCGCGTGTACATGCGCAGCAGCATCGAGGCCCAGTCCTGGCTTTCGGTGCCGCCGGCACCGGCATGGATTTCGAGATAGGTGTCGTTGGAATCTGCTTCACCCGACAGCAACGTCTCGACCTGGCGGGCCTTCGCTTCGCCTTGCATCGAGCGGATCGCGGCTTCGGCCTCGGCAATGACCCCCTCGTCGCGCTCTTCCTCGCCGAGCTCGATCAGGCCGATATTGTCTTCCAGCGCCTGCGTCAGACCTTTCACCGAGGCGATGCCCTCTTCGAGGCCCTGGCGCTCGCGCATCAGCTTCTGCGCTTCCAGCGGCTCGTTCCAGAGGCTGGCGTCCTCGGCGCGCACATTGAGGTATTCAAGCCGCTTTATGGCCTGATCCCAGTCAAAGATGCCTCCTCAGCAGGGTTATCGCCTGCCTGATCTCGTCGACAATATTCTGCGTTTCCGCGCGCATGGCTGGCTGTTCTGTCCTGTTTGCTGAAGTCGGTCGGCGCGATACATAGGCAGGCCGCCGCCGGCTGTAAAGCAAAATGGGCTGGCGCCAAGGCCAGCCCATCCGCTCATGAAAACTATCAGTAGAGGCCGCCGCCGCCGGACTGGATGGCCTGGTTGGCCTGCGGCGACAACGCGCCGCCCGTGGCATTGGAGCCGTCGGCGCCCATGCCGATGACCCAATAGCTGTCGGCGGGACCGGTACCCGGCTTGAAGGCTTCGATGATGGTGCCGGGATCGCCCGATGCGGCACGCATGCCGGTCTTGCGGTTGATGGCGACAAGGTTCATGCCTTCGGGCACCTTGAAGTCGACATTGGGCGTGCCGTCCAGCGCCACCCGCATGAAGTCCTTGAAGATCGGGGCCGCGAGGCCACCACCGGTGGCGCCATGGCCGAGTCCGCGCGGCGTGTCGTAGCCCATGTAGAGGCCGACGACGAGATTGGGCGTGTAACCGATGAACCAGGCGTCCTTTTCGTCGTTGGTCGTTCCGGTCTTGCCGGCGATGTGACGGCCGAGTTCACTGATGGTGGCGCCGGTGCCGCGTTGCACGACACCTTCCATCATCGAGGTGATCTGGTAGGCCGTCATCGGATCGAGCACCTGCTCGGAATTGTCGACGAGTTCCGGCTCCGGCTGGTTCTGCCATTCGGGCGCATTGCAGCCCTGGCAGCCACGCTCGTCCTGCTTGAACACCGTCTTGCCGTAGCGGTCCTGGATGCGGTCGATGAGCGACGGTTTGATCGACTTGCCGCCATTGGCCATGATCGAATAGGCCGACACCATGCGCATCACGGTGGTTTCGCCGGAACCCAGCGCCATCGGCAGATAGGGTGCCAGATGGTCGTAGACACCGAAGCGCTCGGCATATTCGACGACCAGCTTCATCCCCATGTCATTGGCAAGCCGCACCGTCATCAGGTTGCGCGACTTCTCGATGCCGGAGCGCAGGGTCGCCGGACCGGCGACGGTGCCGTCGTAATTCTTCGGCGTCCAGCTCGTGTTACCGCTCTGGATCGTGATCGGCCCGTCCATGATCACCGAGGCCGGCGTATAGCCATTGTCGAGTGCGGCCGAATAGACGATCGGCTTGAACGAGGAACCCGGCTGGCGCATGGCTTGCGTGGCGCGGTTGAATTCGGACTGCGCATAGGAGAAGCCGCCGACCATGGCCAGCACGCGGCCGGTGTGCGGGTCCATGGCGATCAGGCCGCCTTCCACTTCGGGCACCTGGCGCAGGCTGTAGGCGCCATCGGCACCATCGTTTTTCTGCACGAAGATGACGTCGCCCGGCTTCAGCACCTCCGCCGGCGACTTGGCCTTGACGGTCTTGCCGGCAACCACATGGCGCATGGCAAAACCCATGTCCTCCTTGCTGATGGTGCCTTCGACGCGCTCCTTGACGATCTCGCCCGACGCCTGCCGTGCGGGCTGCAGGCCGATCGACAGCCCGGTCGCCGAACTGTCGAGCACGACGGCGAGCGACCATTCGGGAACATCCTCCAGCCCCTTGACGGCGCCGAGCGGCACGCCCCAGTCGCCCGACACGTCGATCGATGTTACCGGCCCGCGATAGCCGCGCAGCGTGTCGTATTTCATCAACCCGTTCTGCATCGATTTGCGGGCAATGAGCTGGATCTTCGGATCGAGCGTGGTGCGGACGGAGAGGCCGCCTTCGTAAAGCGCGTTCTCGCCGTAGCGGGCGATGATCTGGCGGCGCACCTCTTCGGTGAAGTACTCGCCGGCAAACAGATAGGTGCCGCTGCGGCGCGGCGTCACGCCCAACGGCTCGGCCTTGGCCTTGTTGCCTTCCTCACGCGTGACGTAGCCGTTCTCGACCATCTGGTCGATGACCCAGTTGCGGCGTTCGATCGCGCGATCGGCATGCTTGAAAGGGTGGTAGTTGTTCGGCCCCTTGGGCAGCGAGGCCAGGTAGGCGGCCTCGGCCACGGACAGTTCGTTGACCGACTTGTCGAAATAGGTCAGCGCCGCACCGGCGACGCCATAGGCGCCGAAACCGAAGAAGATTTCGTTGAGGTAGAGCTCGAGAATACGATCCTTGGGATAGGCCTGCTCGATGCGGAAGGCGAGGATCATCTCCTTGATCTTGCGCTCGTAGGTCTGGTCCGAGGACAACAGGAAGTTCTTCGCCACCTGCTGGGTGATCGTCGAGGCGCCGACCTGACGCCGGCCCGAGCCGAGATTCTGCAGGTTGACGATGATGGCACGGCCGAGGCCGGTCACATCAATGCCCGGGTGGTTGTAGAAATTCTTGTCTTCCGCCGACAGGAAGGCCGCCTTGACGCGGTCCGGTATGGCCTGGATCGGCAGATACAGGCGCCGTTCGCGCGCGTATTCGGCCATCAGCGCGCCGTCCGACGCATGGATGCGGGTGGTCACCGGCGGCTCGTATTTGGCCAGCACCTCGTAGTCGGGCAGATCTTTCGACAAATGGCCGATGTAGATCGCAACGCCCGCCGCGACCAAAAGGGCCAGCGTCGTGCCGATGCCGAAAAAATAGCCAATGAGACGAATCATACCCGCTCCAGTCCTTGGTTCGGGAATTTCCTAAACGAAGCCGCCTTTCGCGCAAGCTTTCGAGCCGGTCCCAATCCGTAATCGAAAACCCTTGTCGCCGCCATGTGGACAAAATACGGCAATGCCTGATTTCGCGGTCGCGAGCCGGAAATAAAAAGCATTGGGTGTTGTCGTCGCGCAACGCCGCCTCTGGTTGCAGGCGCCGCCGGTCATGTCAACCTCCGGTTCCCGGTCCGGCCTTGGCCGACGCGAACAGCGCGACGGCGTTGGTTATGCTCTGGGCCGCCTTGCCGCGCCAGTCGGCGTTGAGCAACTGCGCCTCGTCCTTGGCGTTCGAGAGATAACCGAGTTCGACCAGCACCGACGGCACGTCGGGTGCCTTGAGCACCTTGAAGCCCGCCGAACGCTGCGGATTGTTGATGAGGCCGACGCTGGTCGACAACTGGCCAACCAGCGTGTGGGCGAAACTCATCGAGAAATTGTGCGTTTCGCGGCGGATCAGGTCGATCAGGATGTCGGTGACTTCCTTGTTGTCGTTCTTGATTTCCATGCCGGCGAACTGATCGGAGAGGTTTTCTCGGTCGGCAAGCGCCTGCGCCTCGGGGTCCGAAGCCTTGTCGGAGACGGTGTAGACGGTGGCGCCGCGAATGCCCTTGACGCTGATCGTGTCGGCATGGATCGAAATAAGCAGGTCGGCCTCATGCTGACGGGCGATGCGCACGCGGTCATCAAGACGCAGGAATTCGTCTGTGTCGCGCGTCATGAACACATCATAATTGCCAACGGCTGCGAGTTTGTCGCGCAGCTCCGTGGCGAAGGCCAGCGTGACATTCTTCTCGATGGTGCCGTTCAGGCCCTCGGCACCGCCGTCGATGCCGCCATGGCCGGGATCGATGACGACGGTGAACCGATGACCCGGATTGGAAACCGGTCCGGTGCCGACCCGCCCTCCCTTGTCGGTCGAAACGGTCGATCCGGTGGTCAGCGCCTGGTTGGCCAGCGCCACGTCGAACTCGCGCTCGGATGCCGCCGACATGTCGATGGCAATGCGGTAGCCGGTTCCGTCCTCGTTCTTGAGCACGTCGAGCTTGTCGACGGCGAACGGTCCCTTGCCGGTGAGGATCAGCCGCGAAACGCCCTCGCCGAGCGCGCCCAGGCGCACGCCCTTGACCAGGCCCCGCGCCTTCAAGTCCTTGGCATCAACGGCGAATCTCGTATTCGCGAGATCGATGACAAGGCGGTTGGGACCGCGCAGCAGGAACCATTTGATATCGGGTTCGCGATCGAAGTCCATGACGATGCGCATCTTGGTGGCATCGCCAGCCATCTTGTAACCTTTTGCCACGAGCGGAGCGTCGGCGGCATTGGCTTTTGAGGACAAGGCAGATGAGACCGCCAGCAGCAGCAAGAGGCAGAAAGCGGCCAGGATCCGGCCGCCGACACGACATCCCTTGTCTGTGAAGTCCGCCAATCCCATCTCTCTTCCAGTCGCTCCCGGTTTGGCGCCCGGCGCCGGGTCGTTTCGTCGAAATGCCGGTTAGGCCGCGAACTCGATTAACGATTGGTATCCAGAGAAGGTTAACCAAGCCTTTTCATGCAAGGGCGGCAAGCTGGCTTACGCTACGGAACGGCTTTTTGCCGGCATCGGAAATCGGGGTTGCCTTCCACCCCGCCAAATCATAAAAGCGATGGTGGATCACTGCAATCCTGGAACCGCCCTCCTCCGCAGCTTCTTGCTACAGGGTCAGACGTAAAGGCGGCTCCTTTCGCTTTAGGCGAAAAGGGTTCAGGTGATCGCGACGAATTTCGCAGGCGTGCTCCCGTGGCGGGGGAATCGCCTGCGTGAGGAAAACGGCCGGGTTTGTTCCCGCGCCGGCTCTGTAGGAGCAAACAAGCTGGTCCGGTTCATCCGGGCTTTGGTTCAAAAGGTTCTGTTGGTGACGATGGCTTCAAGCGCAATCATGGAAAGGTCCGCATCAAACCGCGCCATTATGGCTGCGGGCGGCACCGCCATGGCGCTCAAGCGGCGGCCGACGGACGATCAAATATCCGGCACCCACATCCCAGGCACGCAGCAGCAGGCTTTGCCTCGCAAGCTGCGGCTGACGGCTGCCGGGGGGAAACGAAATAATGCCCAACAAAATGCTGATAGACGCCTCCCACCCGGAGGAAACACGCGTCGTCGTCGTACGCGGTAACCGTATTGAAGAATTCGACTTTGAATCCCAGGAC
>NZ_RZOM01000850.1:0-2760 GCF_003999175.1 Mesorhizobium sp. M7A.F.Ca.ET.027.03.2.1
GCGCCGACGCGATTGCGCATGGCGCCACCGGCAAGGGCAACGATCAGGTTCGCTTCGAGCTCTCGGCTTACGCACTGAACCCCGACATCAAGGTCATCGCGCCGTGGCGCGACTGGTCGTTCAAGTCGCGTACCGACCTGATGAATTTCGCCGAGCAGCACCAGATCCCCGTGCCGAAGGATAAAAAGGGCGACGCACCTTTCTCGGTCGACGCCAACCTCTTGCATTCGTCCTCCGAGGGCAAAGTTCTGGAAGACCCGTGGGTGGAGCCGCCGGAATTCGTTCATCAGCGCACCGTTTCGCCGATGGACGCGCCGGACAAGGTCACCGAGATCGAGATCGAGTTCCTGAAGGGTGATCCGATCGCGCTGAACGGCAAGAAATTGTCGCCGGCGACCATGCTGGCGGCACTCAACGATCTTGGCCGCGACAATGGTATCGGCCGGCTCGACCTGGTCGAGAACCGCTTCGTCGGCATGAAATCGCGCGGCGTCTACGAAACACCAGGCGGCACCATCCTGATCGCTGCCCATCGTGCCATCGAATCGATAACGCTCGACCGTGGGGCCGCCCACCTCAAGGACGAGTTCATGCCGCGCTATGCCGAGCTGATCTACAACGGCTTCTGGTTCGCGCCCGAACGGCTGATGCTGCAGGCGATGATCGACAAGAGCCAGGAAGACGTCGAGGGCACGGTGCGCCTCAAGCTCTACAAGGGCAATGTCATGGTCACCGGCCGCAAGTCGAAGAAGACGCTTTACTCCGATGCGCTGGTCACCTTCGAGGACGACCGCGGCGCCTACGACCAGAAGGACGCCGCCGGCTTCATCCGCCTCAATGCGCTGCGGCTGAGGACGCTGGCCGCGCGCAACCGCGCCAAGTAGCGCGGATGCGCGGTTTCGGTCGCTGCCTGGCGCCGCTGGTTGTTCTGGCGACGCCAGCGGCCAGCCAGGAGTTCGACCCCGCCTCTCTCGACCTTCCGGCGCTGATCGAGTGCAGGGCGGACGTTCCGACCTACAACGACTTTGCCCTGTGGCTGTCCAGCGCACCGGGTGCCGTTGAAACGCTTGGCTGGACGGAGGTTGCCTCGGGCAATCCGTTTCTCAGCCAATACGAACTGCCGGCCAAAATCCGCGTGTTCAACCGCGAGACGGGATCGATCGTGTTTACCGCTGCGGGGCCGATGGCCGTGCTCGACGGCGTTGCCGCGCCGGAGCTTGCCAAAGAACTCAACGTCATGGCCGTTTTTTCCACGCCGCAAAAATTCCTTGGCGAGAAGGTCGTTGTCCACAGTACCGAAGAGTCGGAAGGATTGACCTTCTCCACGGGCGTCAAGCTCAACGTCTCGACCGTCGAGTCCCACCCCGGCAAGACCCTGGCCGGCTGCTCCTACACGCTCGAAATCAAATAAAACCCGGCATTTGCGCCGGGTTTTCGATCAAGTCAGAAATGGCGTCAATCGCCGTCGATCGCCGTGGCAATGCGGGCGATGGCCTGCTGATAGACGCTCGCGGAATTCCAGCCGGCAATCGCGCCCATATTCGCACTCGCGCTCGCGCCCGCCCGCCAGCCATGGCCCTTGAGGAAGTTGGCGGTGGAAGCCAGCGCCGTGCCCTTGTCGCGCAGGTTTCCGCCGCCGACGCCATATTTCAGGACGTTTCCTGGCAGGAACTGCGTGTGTCCGATCTCGCCATGCGCGGCGCCAACCGACGAGGCTGACAGCGCCCCGCGATCAACCAGCTTCAGGGCTGCGATGGCATGCGGGTAGAAGAACCCCGGGCGGCGGCAATCATAGGCAAGCGTCAAAATGGCAGAGACGGTGTTCTGGTTGCCCATGGCCGAACCGAAGCCGGTTTCCATACCCCAGATGGCGAGCAACACGCCCGGCGACACGCCGTAATTCGCTTCGATCTTGGCGAACAGCGCCGCATTCGACTTTTTCAGCGACCGGCCCTTGGAAATAATCGCCGCGCCGCCGCGCCGCCGCATGAAATCCTCCACCGAGCCGCTGAAGGCCTTGTGAATGCCGCGGTCGACGGAGATCGTCTTTGTCGCGTAGTTCGCCCCGGCCAGAGCGGCCAGCCCCTTGGCGCCCACACCTTCCGACCTGGCCTGCGCGGCAAAGTCCTGCTTCCAGGCCTCGAAGCCGGCGCCGGTCTTGCCGCAGCTGGCCGCTGCCTGTGCGCCCGTCGCCAGCGCAAGCACCGCCACCACGGCCGCTGCAAACATCTTTCCCTTGGCAAGAATTGCCATGTTGATCTCCTGGTTGCCTGAATCACGTCCCAATTGCGAACTTGCCAGCGAAACGCGCACTTGTCACTGTCACCGCTGCAATGCTGGCGAATGCCGTGGAATTTGCCTAGGATCAAGTGATTATTGTGGCAAGGGGGCTGCATGCAGGACGTTGATGTCGTCATCATCGGTGCCGGGTCGGCGGGTCTTGCCGCCGCCAGGACCCTGCAGGCCGCGGGGCTTTCCTTCACGCTGCTCGAAGCGATGGACCGAATCGGCGGGCGAGCCTGGACCAGCGACCAGCATTTCGGCGTGCCTTTCGACATCGGCTGCGCCTGGCTGCATGCCGCCGACCGCAATCCCTATTTTCCCGAAGCCCAGGCGGCAGGCTGGACGTTGCATCATCACGACATGAACGTTGATCATCTCTACTACCGCGAGCGCAAGGCGAGCGAAGCGGAAGAAGCCGACATGAAGGCCGCCGACGCAAAGCTGTTCGAACTGCTGGCCAGGCATGAAGTGAAGGAC
>NZ_RZOM01000851.1:0-2741 GCF_003999175.1 Mesorhizobium sp. M7A.F.Ca.ET.027.03.2.1
CGACCAGGCCGTGCAGATCGCCACCGGGCCGCAAGGCGACCTGCTGCCGACCGGAGCGATTACAGCACTTCTCGGCGCGCCGCTGCTTCTCTGGCTGCTGCCGCGCCTTGCTCTGGGCTCGGAAGCCCCGACCTTGATGGCCGCGCGCCTGCCGCGCGCAAGCCGGCCCGGCCTTATGCTGACGGCGATCGGCCTGGCTCTGCTTCTGCTGCTCGGGCTGGCCCTGCTCTATGGACCGGGTCCGCATGGCTGGACCTTCGCTTTCGGTGACGAATTGCAGCCTTTGCTGTCGTGGCGGTGGCCCCGCGTGCTTGCCGCGCTGAGCGCCGGGGCGATGCTGGCGCTTGCCGGGCTGATGATGCAGCGGCTGACCGGCAATCCGATGGCGAGCCCCGAAGTGCTTGGCATCAGCGCCGGTGCCGCGCTCGGCATGATGGTGGCGCTGTTTGCGCTCTCGGATGCCGGACGCCCGGTTCAGACGGCGGCGGCAACCATCGGCGCCTTCGCCGCTTTGCTGGTGACGCTGGCGATCGGCCGCCGTGCCGCCTATGCGCCGGAGCGGCTGCTGCTCGCCGGCGTTGCTCTGACGGCCTTGTTCGACGCGCTGATCCTGGTGCTCACCGCCACCGGCGACCCGCGTGCCATGCTGCTGCTCAACTGGCTGACCGGTTCGACCTATGGCGTCGATGTCGGTGACGCCTTGTTCACCGGTGGCATCGCCGTCTGCCTCTTCGCGCTCGCGCCTTTCTTTATGCGTTGGCTCGACATCCTGCCGCTTGGCCCCGCCGCTGTGCAAGGCCTTGGCATTGACCTGAAGAGGACTCGGCTTCTCGTGCTGCTGACGGTCGCGGCACTTACCGCGGCTTCTACCCTGATCGTCGGTCCGCTGACCTTCATCGGCCTCATGGCACCGCACCTTGCCCGTCGCATTGGCCTTTCCCGTGCGCTGCCGCAGGCCATTGGCGCGGTGCTTGCCGGCGCGCTGATCATGGTCGCCGCCGACTGGGTCGGCCGCACCGCCATCTTCCCGCGCCAGATCCCGGCCGGTCTCGTTGCCACACTCATCGGCGGCCCGGTGCTGATGTGGCTGCTGCGCCGCCGCTGACCGTTTTGCCCTTGTGGAGATATCGATGCCCAAGTCGACGCCAGCTCTGATCGCCGACACCACGGTCCACGATCTTGTCCCGGCGCAGGTCGGCGCCCCCTGGCGGATATTCCTGCATGTGCCGTCCGGGCCGGTGCCAGAAGCCGGCTGGCCTGTGCTCTACATGACCGACGGCAACGCCGTCATCGGCACGGCGGTCGACGCCATGCGCGCGCAGGCCTTCTATCCAACGGGCAGCAATGTCGGCTGGGGCGTCATCGTCGCCATCGGCTATCCCGTCGAGGGCGCCTATGACCCGCTGCGCCGCTCATGGGATCTCGGCCCGCCGCCGGGCAAGACCTATCCGCCCTTCTATGAGGGCACGCCCGAAGTCCGGACCGGTGGGGCAGGGGAGTTCCTTGCCTTCATCGAGGACGAGTTGAAGCCGTGGGTCGCCAGTCGGATCACGGTCGACGCTAGCCGCCAGGCGCTTTACGGCCATTCTTTCGGTGGTCTGTTTGCGCTCTATGCCCTGTTCACGCGGCCGTCTGCCTTCCAGACCTGGATCGCGGCGAGCCCCGCCATCTATTGGGAAGAGCGTGCCATCGACCGCTTTCTCGAAACCTTCGAGGCCGCCATCCCCGCTGGTTTGGCGGCGACCGTGATCCTGTCGGCCGGCGAGTACGAGACCGAGAAGCTGGCGCCGTTCCAGATTGGCGCCGAGGACGAGGAAAAGCGCCTGCAGCAGAAGAAGATAACACGCACCGACGAATTCGCGCGGGCAATGGCGCAGCGGCTTGATGCTCTCCCGGGCGTGCGTGCGCGCTTCGAGCTGCACGCTGGCGAAAACCACATGTCGATCCTGCCGGTCACGGTCAATCGCGCGGTTCAGGCAGCGTTTGCGGTGAGGGCTTGCGACTAACGGCCTTCACCTCTCAACGCTGCAATGGCTTGTTCTCGTTGTGTGGCTGCGTCCGCGTCCATAGCGCCAAAACGCAGGGCACAGCGGAATTTTTCCCCGGGTGCGACGCGAACCAGGCGGCCTCTTTCCTTGGCCGCAAGATAGCCGTCTGGTTCGGCGGTGGCCGGCAGCACGAGGCCAAGCGCGTCCTGGTCGGCGCCGCGCGTGATCCAGCGGACGGCATAATTGAGCTCGTCGGGGCGAAAGCTGACGAAATCCGCCGTACGGTCCGGATGGACCTGCAAGGCGTGCGCCCAGCCCTGGGGGTCCGCCTTAGCCCTCATCGTCAGCACGAGTTCTGGGTCGATCGGCTCGCCCTTGGTCAGCAGGCGATGCCGCGAAGGATCGGCGACAACGGCATCGCGGTAGGCAAGATAGCTTTCGCTCGGTGTGAAAAAGGGCGGCAGCGTCTGGCGCACGACAATGTCCGCGGAATCATCCGCTACGGTGTCGACCAGGCGCCCGCCATCGGCCGGCTTGAAATTGATGTGCGCCAGGTACATCAACTCAATGGCCGAGCGTTTCAGGTTCTCGATCACGATGTCGACGGCGAGGCTGCTGGCGTCGAGTTGCAGCCGTACGGTGGGCTCCATCACATAGTCATGGCTGAAAGCGAGGGTCTGTCGGCAGCGCCCCGTCAGCGCCATGAAAGGCCCTTCGGAATTGCCGCCGGCGATCAGTTGCACATCCTGATAA
>NZ_RZOM01000852.1:0-2738 GCF_003999175.1 Mesorhizobium sp. M7A.F.Ca.ET.027.03.2.1
CCGCCGCGCACACCATCACCTTCAGCGTGAACGACACGGCCGGCAGCGGCTGGGTGTTCCGCTACTTCGTCCTCGCTGTTCCCGACTAAGGGCAAATCCAAATGGCATCGATCTATTCCACCGGCACGGTATCCGTGACGAACGGCAATGCAGGGGTGACCGGCACAGGCACCGCTTGGGCGCTTGGGCTTGTCGCGGGCGGCATGTTCACGCGCCTTGGCGTGGCGGTGCCCATCCTGTCCGTCACAGACGACACGAACCTGACGCTCGCCTACCCCTGGCCGGGAGCAACCGCGGCCGGGGCGGCCTATGCTATTGCGCTGGAGAATTCGAACGCGGCCGATATCGTCGATCTCAACCGCACGCTGTCGCGGGTGTTGGTGACGCTCTCCCTGGCCGGGGTCCATCCCAACGCATCGGGCACGATCGCCGAGCGCGACGCCATTGTCCTGACCTCCGACGATGAAGGGTTCTTCTTCCTGCACGCCGAACTCGGCATTGCCTTCGCCTTTTACCGATGGTCCGGCACGGCATGGGAAGGGCCGTTCCCGGTCGCGGATGCGGCGGCCGGTGGCCCCGTTAGCAGCTTGGTCGCTGGGGCCAACGTTACGATCGACAGCACGAATCCGGCTATTCCCGTCATCTCAGCGAGCGGGACACCGGTCCAGACCGCAGTTCACGCTGCAGCAAGCAAGGCCACCCCTGTTGATGCTGACGAGATGGCTCTGGTTGATAGCGCTGCCTCATTTGGCTTGAAGAAGCTTACTTGGGCCAATCTGAAGGCGGGCGTGCTCGCCTACTTTAATGGGACAGCGAAGGCGACGCCAGTTGCGGCTGACCGTGTGTACATCGGAGATAGTGCCGCATTGAATGCGGTGAAATACTCGACGTGGACGCAGATTTTGGCAGCGATTTTTGGCACAGCAGCGCTCAAAAACACCGGCACATCGGGAAATAATGTGCCGCTTCTGGATGGCGCCAATCTCTTTAGTGGCACAACGTTGCTGACTGACACACTGTCGATTTCTACGAATAACCAAGGGCTGCAAATTACTTCTTATACCAGCACACCCACGTCAGGCCCCATCATCGCACAGCGAGCAAGAGGAACGTCTACATCTCCGACGGCTGTGCAAAGTGGCGATACACTGGCTGGCATTAGCGCAAGAGGCTACGGCGCAACCGCATTTTCGACCTTGGGCCGCGCCGGCTTTACGTTCCGGGCAAGCGAGAATTGGTCGGATACGGCGCAAGGCACCGATATGATTCTCGAAACGACCGCGAATGGTGGCGTCACACGAGCAGTGAGATTGACGGTCAACACCGGCCTTGTAATGACGGGGGCGACCGGCGGCGACAAGGGCGCCGGCACCATCAACGCCACGGCAGTTTATGACGATAACACCTTGCTGACCTGCATGGCGCTGTCGAAAGAGTTCATCGCCGAAGGGGCAGTCGATCTCGAAAAATGGGATGCCATGGTCCCGGATCTTGTCATTCCAGAAGCGGTCAACCAGGCTCCGGTCCTGGTCGACGTCGAGGTCGAAAAGACAGTGGATGTCGAAACCGACGATGGCTTGGTGCGCCGGTCAGTCAGTTCGATCGAAAGGCGGGCCGCCGTCGATCTCGTGCCTGTGTGGGACGAGGCGGGCAACGGCATTGATGCAATCGAGGTTCCGCTGACGGAGACTGTCACCACGCCGGCCGTCACCGTCTCCCGCGTGCATGGCACCGCGCGCGTGTTCAAGGCGATGCTGGATGATGGCTTCGACCCGCGCGACCCGGAGCAATATTTCGCGCGGTTGCTCGCCGACGAAGCGTTGCCTGGCATGCCGACGCAGGCTGACTGGCAGCATAATGACCTGTCGATAGGCGATCTGTTCTCGCGCAAATGGCTGGCAGTCGAGATGCTGGCTGTGGCCGCGAATGTCATGTGGGCGAAGCTGAAGGATCATGAGCAACGACTGCTGGCAGCCGGAATCTAGGCTTTTTGGCTCGCCTCGGCAGTAGTCGGTCTAGCACCCGGAAATCGATGACCCGCAAAATCGCCTTTCGAAAGGGCCGCTCAACAGCCCATGTGACGGCAAGCGATAGGGCGATCATCAACGCGAAGGTGTAGGTAAGCGCGACGAAACGGTCGATGTCCTGCAGGACAAGCGTCCGCAGAACCGCGGCACCAATTATGTCGTGCAGCAAATAGAGCGGATAGGTCGCCATTCCGCAGAGGCGGATGCCGGCAAGCGTTGCAGGACCCATCCTGCTGACGATCAGGCTGTCGAATCTGGTTGCGAGAACGATGAAGCTTATGGCGAAAAGCCAGACGAGTAGCGGCACTAGACGTAATGACGGGTCGATGACCTTAGCAAAGTATGCCGGCGTGTTCATGTAGATGCCAGCAAGCCCCCCCGCAACGAAGAGCAGAAGTGCAACGCTGCGAGCCGCGTTAGGCTTTATCATCAGCGATGACCACAAGAACACGCCGGTGGCGAAATATGTGCCGTAGGTGATCATCAGCAAGTCCATTGATCTTCCGTCGATCATTGAAACTGGCGGGTGCACGTAGCCCAGCGTAGCCGCCAGGATCCATAGCCAGAAGAAAGAACTGGCCGTGCCGATGATCGCTGCGACTGGTTCAATCCAGGAGAACCGGCGGATCATCAGAAGCGCTGCGATGAGCACGTAGAAGCTGATCTCGACGCCAAGCGACCAATAGACGCCATCGATCCACGGCGCATAAG
>NZ_RZOM01000853.1:0-2738 GCF_003999175.1 Mesorhizobium sp. M7A.F.Ca.ET.027.03.2.1
CTTCAGGCCCGCTTCATCATCTCGAGGGAAACGTTGATCGGCGGTACGGCCTGACCGCCGGCACCGTCGATCGTGCGCAATGCCTGTCGAACGCCCGGCATCGAGAAGGCACCGTGAGCCTGCGCCGTGAAGCACGCGCCGAGCGCGAGGATCTGCAGAAGTCTGGATGCCGTTTTCATGGTCGTTGAGCCAATAGTTTCCTGCCTGAGCGTGGGTCGCTTCAGCGCTGCGTTCGGTTCATGGAAATCTTTGATCCAAGGACGGGTGGCGCGGTCTTGTCCCGACAGGGCGGCCAAAATTTCTGGAAACGGGCGCAAATCGGCGATCCCCGCGCGGAAAGGGTGACAGCGGCCAGCCGAGTTGCTATGCCCCCGCCCGGACCATTTTGCCGCGTGAGCCCCATCCATGCCTGACCTGCTTCTAGAACTCCGCTCGGAAGAGATTCCTGCCCGCATGCAGCGCAAGGCGGCGGGTGATCTCAGGAAGATGCTGACCGACGGCCTGGTCGAGGCGGGGCTGACCTATGAGGCGGCGCGCGAGTACTGGACGCCACGCCGGCTGACGCTCGATATCAGGGGTCTCACCGCGCGCTCGAAGGATATAAGCGAAGAGATCAAGGGGCCTTCGACATCGGCGCCTGAACAGGCAGTCCAGGGTTTCCTGCGCAAGGCCGGACTTTCTTCGATCGCCGAGGCCCATGTCCATTCCGATCCGAAGAAGGGCGATTTTTATGTCGCCCAAATTTCGAAGCCGGGCAGGGCGGCGGAAGAGATCATCGCGGACCTGGTGCCGGGCATCATCCGCAATTTTCCGTGGCCGAAATCGATGCGCTGGGGGCCGGCCTCGGCCAAGCCCGGTTCACTGCGCTGGGTACGGCCGCTGCAATCGATCCTGTGCACCTTCGGTCCGGAAACCGAGGAGCCTGTCGTGGTCGATTTCGAGATCGACGGCATCCGCTCCGGCAACATCACCTACGGCCACCGCTTCCATGCGCCTGACGCCATTACGGTGCGCCGCTTCGACGACTATGTTTCCAAGCTGGAAGCGGCCAAGGTCGTGCTCGATGCCGACCGCCGCAAGGAGATCATCCTTGCCGACGCCCGCAATCTCGCCTTCGCCAACGGGCTTGATCTGGTCGAGGACGAAGGGCTACTGGAGGAAGTGTCCGGGCTGGTCGAATGGCCTGTCGTGCTGATGGGCGAGTTCGAGGAGGCATTCCTCGCCATTCCGGCCGAGGTGATCCGGCTGACCATTCGCGCCAACCAGAAATGCTTTGTGACGCGGCCACAGGGTGTCGCCGACGCGCTTTCCAACCGCTTCATCCTCACCGCCAATATCGAAGCGAAGGATGGCGGCAAGGAGATCGCCCACGGCAACGGCAAGGTGGTGCGCGCCCGCCTGTCCGACGCGCTTTATTTCTGGACGACCGACCAGGGCGATTTGCCTGACCTGGCTGAGCTCGAGGCATCGGCGGAAAAATTCGGGCTTGATCTCAAGAAGCCGCTCGACCAGCGCATGGCCCGGCTCGACCATCTCGGCGTGACTTTCCACGCCAAGCTCGGCACGCAGGGCGAACGGGTGGAGCGGATCAAGCGATTGGCGGAAGAACTGGCGCCGATCGTGGCGCAGTCAATCTCCCCCCTTGAGGGGGAGATGGCCGGCAGGCCAGAGGGGGTCGCCGCGCGTGAAGCGCCGGCGTCCTCTGACCGCGATGGGGCGTCGCGTCCGGTCGTACCGACCCCCTCTGTCGCCTTCGGCGACATCTCCCCCTCGAGGGGGGAGATTACCGCGCTTGCCGCTCGCGCCGCGGTTCTCGCCAAGGCCGATCTCACCACCGAAGTGGTTGGCGAGTTTCCCGAGTTGCAGGGCGCCATGGGCCATAAATATGCATTGCTGCAGGGCGAACACCCGTCCGTGGCCGCTGCCATTGAGGAACATTACAAGCCGCAGGGCCCATCCGATTATGTGCCGAGCGATCCGGTCTCGGTTGCAGTGGCCCTCGCAGATAAGCTCGACACGCTGGTCGGATTCTGGGCGATCGACGAGAAGCCGACGGGGTCGAAGGACCCTTATGCGTTGCGGCGGGCCGCGCTCGGGGTTGTTAGAATATTGGTCGAAAATAATATTCGACTAGCGCTGACATCCATTGTCGGGACGGCTTCCGACCTCCTCGCCTTCTTCCACGACCGCCTAAAAGTCTATCTGCGCGACCAGGGCGCACGGCATGATCTCATCGACGCAGTGTTGTCGACAGGTTCGCGCCCAATCTCCCCCCTAGAGGGGGAGATGTCGGCGAAGCCGACAGAGGGGGGCGCTGTCCCGCCGACCTCTCAGCGCGAAGCGCCCCCCTCTGCCCTGCCGGGCATCTCCCCCTCTAGGAGGGAGATTGGCCAATCGCAGTCCGACGATCTCCTGCAGATCGTGCGCCGGGTCGAGGCGCTGGGCTCCTTCCTCGACACCGAGGACGGTAAGAATCTGCTCGCCGGCACCAAGCGTGCGGCCAACATTCTGGCCGCCGAGGAGAAGAAGAAAACGGTGGTCGCCGAAACCGTTGAGTCGGCACTTTTGCGCGAGGATGCCGAGAAATCGCTGTTTGCGGCGGTGAATCGGGCTGAGAAGCAAGCCGGCGAAGCGATTCAAAACGATGACTTTTCCGGCGCCCTGCTGGCGCTTAGCGTGTTGCGCGAGCCGGTTGATTCATTCTTTGAGCATGTTCTTGTAAACGATGAGGATCAGGC
>NZ_RZOM01000854.1:0-2731 GCF_003999175.1 Mesorhizobium sp. M7A.F.Ca.ET.027.03.2.1
AAATCGTTGGAGCGGTGGAAGGAGACGATATCCCTGGGTTCCTTGCCTTCAGGTGCGAACCAGAGCGGCGTCTCAAGTCCCCAGCTGTCGCCCATGACGGCATTGTTGGCCAGCATCGTGTCGTAGAGCGGTGTCGTCTGCGCCGGGCGTGCTGCCGGGAGTTCCTCATTGGGGAAGCGGATGGAGAAGCGGCGCGAATAGTTTTCGCGCACCTTGGCGTTGGTGTAGCGCAGGCCGGCCCATTCGCCGAAGCGGGTGACATCCATGCCCCAGACGTCGAAGCCGGGATCGCCATGCACCATCCAGTTCGACAGTGCGAGGCCGACGCCGCCGCCCTGGCTGAAGCCGGCCATGACGGCGCAGGCGCACCAGAAATTGGTCAGGCCCTGCACCGGGCCGACCAGCGGGTTGCCGTCGAGCGCGAAGGTGAAGGGGCCGTTGATGATCTGCTTGATGCCGGCTTTCTCGATGCCGGGGAAATGCTTGAAGCCGATTTCCAGCGACGGCGCGATGCGATCGAGGTCCGGCGGCAGCAATTCATGGCCGAAATCCCACGGCGTGTTGACCGGCGACCACGGCTTGCAGGCTTTTTCATAGGTGCCGAGCAGGATGCCGTTGCGCTCCTGGCGGGTGTAGATCTCGCCCTTGAAGTCGAGCACGCCGATCATCTCGCGGCCCGTCGACTTGTTGAATTCCTCGACCTCCGGCATCGGCTCGGTCAGCAGATACATGTGCTCCATGGCCAGCACCGGCAGTTCGACGCCGACCATGCGGCCGATCTCGCGCGCCCACAGGCCGCCGCAATTGACGACATGCTCGGCCTTCACCGTGCCTTGTTCGGTGACGACGTTCCAGGTGCCGTCGACCTCCTGTGTCAGTTCCACGACGCGGTTGCGCAGCACGATCTCGGCGCCGAGTTTTTTCGCCGCCTTGGAGTAGGCGATGGTGGTGCCGGACGGGTCGAGATGGCCTTCGACCGGGTCCCACATGGCGCCGACGAAATTGGTCTCGTCCATCAGCGGGAACATCGCCTTGGCCTCGGAGGGGGTGATCAGCTCGGTGTCCATGCCGAGATAGCGGCCCTTGGCATGGGCAAGGCGCAGGAAGTCCATGCGCTCGGGCGTGTCGGCCATCATCACGCCGCCGGTCAAATGCAGCGAGCAGGACTGGCCGGATATCTCCTCGATCTCCTTGTAGAGCTGCACCGTATAGGCCTGCAGCTTGGCGACGTTGGGGTCGCCGTTCAGCGTGTGGAAGCCGCCCGCCGCGTGCCAGGACGAGCCGGAGGTGAGCTCCGAGCGCTCGATCAGCATGATGTCGGTCCAGCCGGCCTTGGCCAGGTGGTAGAGAACCGAGCAGCCGACGACGCCGCCGCCGATGACAACCGCTTTTACGTGAGATTTCATCAAGATAGGTCCGTTTTTGCGTAAACTGAATCAGATGGGGTGGTCGGCGGGGAGCCGATCAAAAATCGGTCGGCGCGCCGCCTTCGGACCGGCGCTTGGCGACGAAGGCGTTGAGTTCCTCGCGGATGGCCGGGTCCATGTAAGGCTCCTCATAGGACGCCAGCCGCTCCTTCCAGACCTTGTTGGCCTTTTCGAGCGCCGTCGGCGAGCCGGCTTCCGCCCAGGTCTCGTAATTGCGCCAGTCGGACAGGATCGGCGAGTAGAAGGCGGTCTTGTAGCGGTCCTGCGTGTGCTGGGTGCCGAAGAAATGGCCGCCGGGACCGACCGACTGGATGGCGTCGAAGCCGAGTGCCTCGTCGGAAAGATCGAGTGGGGTCAGGAATTCGGCCACCATCTGCAGCAGGTCGATGTCCAAAATGGTCTTCTCGTAGGAGCAGCGCAGGCCGCCTTCGAGCCAGCCGGCGGCATGCATCATCAGATTGCCGCCGCCCTGGATGGCGCCCCACAGCGAGAACACGCTTTCATAAGCCGCCTGCGCGTCGACCGTGTTGGCGGCGCAGGTGTTGGAGGTGCGGTAGGGAATGTTGTAGCGGCGGGCAAGCTGGCCGCCGACGAGCTGCGCCTTCATGTATTCCGGCGTGCCGAACGCCGGCGAACCGGACTTCATGTCGACATTGGAGGTGAAGCCGCCATAGCCGACGGGTGCGCCCTTGCGCACCATCTGGGCGAAGGCGATGCCGGCAAGCGCCTCGGCGTTCTGCTGCACCAGTGCGCCGGCGATGGTGACAGGCGCCATGGCGCCCGACAGGGTGAACGGCGTCACGACGACGACCTGGCCCTTGCTCGACATCTGGATGATGCCTTCCATCATCGGCACGTCGAGCTTGAGCGGCGAATTCGTGTTGATGATGGTGAAGACGGACGGCTCTTCCAGCATCTGCTCGTGGCTGATGCCGCGCGCGATCCTGGCGATCTCGATGCCGTCGACATTGCGTTCCTTGCCGAGCGAATAGATGTGGAACACCTTGTCGGTGAGCACGCTGAGATCGCGGATGCATTCGAGGTGGCGGACGGACGGATGGATATCGGTCGGCTCGACCGGGTAGCCGCCCGTGCAGTTCAGGATGTTGTGCATCTGCGCGAGCTTTAAGAAATTGCGGTAGTCCTGCTGGTTGCCGGGCCGGCGGCCGCGATCGATGTCGGAGCAATTGGGCGCCGACGCCATCATCGAGATGATCACATTGTTGCCGCCAAAGCGCACATTGTGCGCTGGATTGCGGGCATGGATGGTGAACTCCGACGGGCAGTGCGACACCAGTTCGAGG
>NZ_RZOM01000855.1:0-2725 GCF_003999175.1 Mesorhizobium sp. M7A.F.Ca.ET.027.03.2.1
CGATGGCGGCCGCCGTGCTGTCGGCAAACCTTGACGCTGCCAGGTAGCCGTCGGCCTAGCTCGTCCCGTCCAGCCGGTCGCGCAGCATGCTCCAGCCGAGCAGCATGTTGGGCGCGTGCCGCAGCAAGGCATGGAACGGGATTGGCGCCGGCGACGCATAGGGCAGCGGCAGGTCGCGGGCCTCGGTTCCAGAGGCCCAGTCCGCCAGCACCTTGCCCATCGCCGTTGTCATCGCGATGCCGCGGCCGTTGCAGGCGCGTCCGGCGATCAGGCCCGGACCGAGGTCGATCAGGTGCGGCAGGAAATCCGGTTCAACCGCTGCCATTCCCGACCAGCTGTAGGCAAGCGGCGGCAGGTCGGGCAGACCGAGATGCCGACCAAGCCTTCGCCAAATCGTCTGCGGTACGCGCGTGTCGGCACCAGCGCCAAGGATGTTCATGCCGCCGCTGATCAGCCGGTTTTCGGCGTCGAAGCGGAAGGTGAACAGATTGCGTCTGGTGTCACCGACGCCTTGCCCGCCGGGAAGCAACCGGCTGCGTACTTCACGAGGCAATGGCGCTGTCGCGGTCTGGAAGACTTTCAGCGGGAAATAGGTTCGCTGCAATGACGGATTGAGGGACCAGCCATAGGCGTTGGTGGCGATCAGCACCTTGCCGGCGCGTACTGAGCCAGATGGGGTTTTTAGCATCCAGCCATCGGCTATGCGATCAACCGAGGCGACGCGCGTCTGCTCGAAGACCTTCGCGCCGGCTTTCTCCGCCGCATCGGCAAGCCCGCGCGCATAGGCGACCGGATTGAGCACGCCGCCGCAACGATCCATCCAGCCGCCGGCATAGCCCGGCACGCCCGTCAGGGCTTCGATTTCCTGCCGGTCCAATGTGACTGCCGGCCGGCCAAGCTGTGCCCATTGCCCGGCACGTGACTTGACCTTCTCGAAGGCGGCAGGCGAATGCGCAGGCTGGATCCATCCGTTCTGCACGGCGTCGCAGTCGATGCCGTGCTGCCGGATCAGGCGGAAGACCAGGTCGGCGCTGCCGGCGGCGAAATCGATCAGCCTTTCGCCGCGCGACGGTCCGAGATGGGCCAGTATGTCGACTGGATCCATTTTGGCGAAGTTCGGCACGACAAAGCCCGCATTCCTGCCGGTCGCACCCCAGGCGATGAATTCGGCTTCGAGAACGGCGACGGAAAGGCCTTTCCCCGCCGCGTGCAGCGCGGTGGAAAGACCGGAAAAGCCACCGCCGACGATGGCCAGGTCGACAGCGAGCCCGCTCTGCAGCGCCGGCCGCTCGCGGCGGTTGCGGCTGACGGCATGCCACAGCGAAGCGCCATGCGTTTCCCGCCGAACCGTGGCATTCATGACGGCGAAATGCTCCTGGCCGTCGCCGCCTTCGCCCGCTTACCTAACCAGGACCGCCGCGGTCTGTCGCCGAATAGGCCGTTCGGCCGGATCAGCAGTATGACGCAGAGCATGACGCCGATGGCGGCGATCTGCAGCGCGGCGGCGCGAGCCTGCTGTTCCGGCGGGAAGAGGATGCTGGTCAGCGTGCCCGATCCGGCCCATATCGCCCACACCAGGATGCTGCCGATGACGGCGCCGAGATTGCTGCCGGAACCGCCGACGATCAGCATCACCCAGACCTGGAAGGTCAGGATCGGCAGATAATTGTCCGGCGCGATGAAGCCGGTGAAATGCGCCTGCAGCGCGCCGGCCAGCGCCATGATGGCGCCGCCGACGGCAAAGGCCTGGACGCGGTAGAAACGCGCGCTCTTGCCAAGCGAGATCGCCGCCCGCTCATCCTCGCGCAACGCCTTCAAGACCCGCCCCCACGGGCTGCGCGACAAATGTTCCAAGGCGAGATAGGCGATCAGCGTCACCACCGAGACCACGCCAAGGTTGGACAGGTTGAACAGCAGCGGCGTCTCGGCAAGGCTGCCGAAGGGGCGCGGAATAAAACCGATGCCGAACGGGCCGCCGGTCAGTTTCTGCGCGTTGAGCGCGACCAGTTGCACGACGACGGCGACGCCGAAGGTGGTGATCGCCAGATAGTCGGATTTCAGCCGCAGCGTTGCCATGCCGGTAAGCGCTGCAGCGATGCCGCCGACGACCATGGCGCCCGCCCAGCCGACAAGGATCGGCAGGCCGAAGCCGCCCAGCCGCGCGGCATCGTCCGGTGTGGTCAGCAGCGCCGATGTGTAGGCGCCGATGGCGACGAAGCCGGCGAGGCCGACATTGAACAGCCCGGTCAGGCCCCACTGCAAATTGAGCCCTAGCGTGACCAGCGAGAAGATCAGCGCTGTGGTCAGGAAGAAGGCGCCGTAGCCGAGCAGGTCCATCAGCGTTCCCTCACACCAAACAGGCCGATCGGCCGCACGAACAGCACCGCCATCAGGATGATGAAGGAAACGGCGGCGCGCCACTCGGCGCCGATCAACTGCACCGCACCAGCCTCGGCGAGCCCGATGATCAGGCCGCCGAGCACCGCACCGGGAATGCTGCCGATGCCGCCGAGAATGGCGGCGGCGAACATCGGCAGCAGCATGTCGAAGCCCATGAACGGGCGGATCTGCACCAGAATGCCGATCATCACGCCGGCGACGCAGGCGAGAGCGCCGCCGATGACCCAGGTGACGCGCACCACGCTGGCGACATCGATGCCGACGATGCGGGCCAGCGCCGCGTTCTGGCTCAAGGCCTGCATCGTCGGCATCGATGTCGCCAGCG
>NZ_RZOM01000856.1:0-2721 GCF_003999175.1 Mesorhizobium sp. M7A.F.Ca.ET.027.03.2.1
AACCGTGCCTGCCTCGACGCCCGTTACCGTCGCCCCGTCCGCACCCCTAACGTCGGCAACGCCGTCCGTCACATTCGCGTCCGCGCCGCCGCTGGCCGTAATGACATTGCCGTCCGCGACCGTCGCACCGTCTTCCGTCACGCTGTCCGTATCGGCAACCGCCGTCGGCGCGTCGTCGACGATGGCGACGGCAAAGGTCGTGCTGGCCGAATCGCCGTCAACATCCGTGACAGTGATGCTGAAATTGTCCGGGACGGTGTCGTTGTTGGGATCATAGCCGGCTGTCTGATCGGTATGAATGACCGATTCGGTGACCGTGTAATTGTATTCGATAGCACCGGTGCTCGGATTGAAGGAGACGATCGTCAGGTAACCGTACTCTCCCGGGATCTGCTGGTTGACGCTAGTGACGGTGACGCCATTGATGACGATCGACCCAATTCCATCAGGCGCGTCGATGCTGATCGTTCCAGTGCTGGACGTTTCATTGTCGGTCAGCGCTTCGCTGCCCGGAGATTGCGCCCCACCGCCGTCAAGACCGGCTTCACTGGCCGCTTCGGTCGGGGCAAGCAGTGACGTGGCCGTCACTGAAACCTGCCTGTCGACGATGGACGGGAACAGTTCGCGCCGCTCCAGGAGTCCGAACTGCAAGGCAGTCGGCGGCAGCAGTGCCGACAGATCGAACCCGTCGCCAATGCCGCCGGGGGGAACCGAGAAATCTCCGCCCGCGCTTGAGTTCGAACCGCCCGGGCCGGCCGACATGGAGCCGTCGGCGCCGAAGGCGACATCGACATGGCTGGCTTCCAGCGCCGCCAGCAGCGCGACGCGCGGCACCTCGACATCGCCGATGATGAAGGTCGGCACGTTCAGGGCGCCGTCCTTGATCACGATCACCGAACCGTCGGCCTGTTCGAGCACAAGGTTTTGGCCGTCGACCTTGATGTTGTCGATGGAGGCGTTGGCAGGAAGCCTCACCACATGGCTGGCGTCGGCCACATATTCGTGCGGCGCAGCTGCCGGCGGCGCCTTTGCTTCCGCGGGGGCTTCTGGCTTGACAGGCGCTCCGCCGACATCGACCGGCACCGGCTCGGACGCTGCCGGCGCGGGCTGCTGCGTCGAATTTGCTTGTGCGACCTGCATCTCCGCCGGCGATGCCTGATGGCCGTGTTCATTGGACACGGAATGCTCGTTCAAGGAAGCCGAAAAGCTGTCCAACTCGATATTGTTCGTCATGGCTGAAACCCCTCCGATATTTACCGGATAGAGACAGCGGACACTTCTACTTTGCAACTGCCTCCTAATCTATTTCATATATTCTGATATGCATTGCCCGGCATTTTTTACACGTGGTAAACCGCGGCAATATAACCTGATATATGTTTGTTTCTGAAGGCCTCCTTGATGGAGGGCTGGCCACCATTTTTCGGCAAATCAAAGTATAAATTTGAATAAAAATTTAAGCAAAGTGGATAAAGACAGTTGCTGGATATTTATCCACCTTCCTTTCCAATAATTTGAGACAAGATTGGTAGCGTCCACAGTCAAAGGTGGGCGTTATGAAAAAGCAAAAATCAGTTCCGGGAAAAACCCGGCTCCAGATGCTCCTGCTGGCAATCGGGCTTGTCGGCCTGGCGGGGCCGTCATTCGCGAGCGATATCGCCGCACCCGGCTGGCCTCAGGAGAAGGTCCAGACGCCACCCAGTCTCGGCGGTGTTTCGCTGGCGAGGCCTCAGCCCTGGCAGCCCGCGGGCGCTTACCGGGTCGGTATGGTCACCGGCAGCTATGGCCCAGATGTTGGCCGCGGGGATGGCTCGTCAACGGCGCGAGATGACGCCGGGATAGATCCGCTGCAGACCGCGTCGATCATTCCGGGGGTATTCGGATCGGTTGCCTTGTCCATGCGCAATTTTCCCGTCGCGGCTCGCTGGGCGCCGGTCTACCGGGCAATCGCCGCTTGTTCGGCAGGCAGCCCCTGCGAGCACAAGAGCGCGGCTTTTGCCGGCATGATCGCCGCCGCACAAGGCAAGGGATTCAGCGAGAAGCTGTCCTTCGTCAACAGCAGCGTAAATCGCCTGATCGCCTACAGGAAAGACAGCGTCGTCTACGGCAAGCTCGACTATTGGGCGAAGCCTTCGGAGATTCTCGAGCGGCGAGCAGGCGATTGCGAGGATTTTGCCATCCTCAAGATGACAGCCCTGCTGAGGGCCGGCATTCCCACGCAAAGCATGGCGCTTGTCGTCCTCCAGGATCGCAAGAGAGGCTTCTTTCACGCAGTGCTGTCGGTGAGCACAGGCAGCGGCACCTTCATTCTCGACAGCCTCAGCAACACTGTCGTGCGTGACAGCGATCTTCCGGATTACGTTCCGCTCTATTCGTTCAGCACGGACCGGGCCTGGATCCACGGTTCAAGACCGGGCGGAGCCCAGATGGCCGACATCAAGGGCGGTTTCGCAACCATCGCACCCGGCGAAGGCTTTCAGCCATAGGTTCGCCAGCATTGGCGATGCATCCAGAGCAACTCCGGTAAGTGTAACGGTGAACTGCTCTAGCCGCCGAAGACGAACGCCATCAGCAGCTCCGGCTCGAGCACCGGAGCCCGCACCGCATTCAATTGTCCCCGGTATCGACGGTCGCCCACGCCGATGACAAAACCGGTGGCCACCGGCGATTCGCCATTGGCATCGAGCCGCGCGAATATGTCGGACACATTGAGGTCCAGCG
>NZ_RZOM01000857.1:0-2717 GCF_003999175.1 Mesorhizobium sp. M7A.F.Ca.ET.027.03.2.1
GTATCGAGCACCTTCTTCAGCACATCCTCGCCCTTCGATGCCTTGGCCTCGACGATCCTGCCTTCTTCGAAACGCACCGAAATGTCGTCGATCAGCGTGCCCTGGTAGGACAGCGGCTTGGTCGAGGAGACATGACCCTCGACCCGCCTTGCATGCGGCGTGGTGAAGACCTCCTCGGTCGGGATGTTGGGATTGCAGGTGATGCCGTTCTTGGCGGTCGAGGCGCCGCCCATCCATTCATGGCCGTCCGCCAGCCCAACGGTCAGGTCGGTGCCCGGTCCGGTGAAATGCAGCGCGTGGAAATTATGGCCATTGAGCCATTCGGTGCGGCTGCGAAGCGCCGCGTTGTGCGCCTTCCAATTGCCGATCGGGTCCTCAACATCGACCCGCGAAGCGGCGAAGATGGCATCGGCGAGCTTCACCACCGCAACATCGTCGGCATCGCCGGGGAAGACCTGTTTGGCCCAGGCGAGGTCCGGATAGGCGACGATGTTCCAGTTGATGTCGAAGCCGGTGATCTTTTCCAGCGCCGGCTGGTAGGCCATCGAATTCGCCTTGTTGGCGCGCGCCACTTTCGCCGGATCCTGTGCGGAGAGCAGCGACGGATCCTCGCCGCGCACGGCAAGCCTGGCCGCATTGTTGGAAAAGGCCTTCGCCATGCCTTCATAGAGCCAGCCGGCGGCGCGGTCGAAGCTCGCATCGGCACCGAAGCGGTAGCGGGCCAGCGTCATCTCATCATCGTTGAAGATCGGCGTCACCAGCCCGGCGCCGGCCTTGTAGGCATGCTCGACGATCCGCCTGGTCAGCGGCAGTGCCGCGATGGACGACGTCAGCACCAGATCCTGCCCCGGCTGCAATTGCAGTCCGACCTTGATGGCGACTTCCGCCAGCCTGTCGAGCTTCACCGGGTCGATCGATGCGGAAACGCCGCGCGAATGTGTGGTCATGATCCTGCCTGTCGTAGTTTGATGTCCGACCCTACATAGCTCGGTGCCTCCGTCCTTTCCACCGCGATCGCGCCGGCGGGTTCTGGGTTTACGGACCCGAACCGCGCCATGGTTGCCTCGATCTCTTCCCTGATCCAGAGCTTGAAATCACGGACCTTACGGCTTTCCGCCTTGGTGCTGGAGGTCACCAGCCAATAGCCGAGCCCGCTCTGGGCGCGGATTCCGAAAGGCGCCACCAGCCGCCCGTCGGCCAGCGCGTCGGCGGCGAGCAATTGCCAGCCCAGCATCACGCCATGACCGGCAATCGCCGATTCCAGGCACAGCATCGGGTCGGTGAAACGCGCACCCTTGAGGAAGGCAACAGGCGGAACGCCTGCTGTCTCGAACCAGCTTTCCCAGTTGATCATTGCCCGCTCGTCGGTGATCGCGCAGGTCTGGGCAAGGTCCTCGATCGACTTCAGTTTTTGGGCGATCGCCGGCGCGCAGACCGGGAAGACTTCCTGCGCCAAGAGCAGTTCCGCCCGCCCGCCAGGCCATTTGCCGTCGCCAAGCCGGATGGCGATGTCGATGTCCGAGTGATCGAGATTGGCCAGCCGCACCGAAGCGTCGATGCGCAGCAGCACGTTGGGATGTCGGTCGAAGTGGCGAGATAGCCTGGGCAACAGCCACTTCGAGGCAAAGGCCGGCGCCACCGAAACCACCAATGTGCATTGCGTAGCCTCGTCGGCCAGCGCCACGGCCTGGGCAAGCTCACGAAATCCAGCACCGAGGCGGGTCGCGAAAACGGCGCCGAATTCGGTCAGCACCAGACCGCTCGCCGTTCGCTCGAACAGCGCCTGGCCGAGCTGTTTTTCGGTACGGCTGATCTGCTGGCTGACGGCGCTGACGGAAACGTTGAGTTCACCGGCCGCCGCCGCCAGTGATCCGAGACGGGCAACGGTTTCGACGGCGCGGAGGCCGTTGAGATGGACGCGGTTGAGCATGGCCATTGAGTTTTTCTAAACTGATCCGGCTGAAATCGAAACGGCAGATTTTGTCGGGAGAGACAGACCTGTGGAGCCGGAAATGTTAGGGATTTTGTCGTCGTCGCTGAAGGTCTTTTTCACTGCGAGCAGGCCGTATGAGCCGCGCCCGGACGGCGAGGCGCAGAGATGGCTGATCGATCCGCTTTCGCATCCGGTGCTGAACACCATGTCGGAGCGCGAACTGGGCGATGTGCCGTTCAGGCTGACGGCACGGCGGACAGTGCACGAAACGGCTCCGCTACGCGCCGGCGGTCGCTGCTGAGCAGGCGCGAAGCGTTCGGCTTGGGGAAAGTCGAGGCGAGCACCGCGTCCCGCGCACGCACTGGCCCAACAGATGGCGATTGTTTCAGCGATCCCTGCACTTATTGTGCAGTGCAATGACATCAGCCACCTCGACAGCGCTGCGTTTCGCCTTCGCTGGCATGATTGCCATGGCGATTGCCATGGGCATCGGCCGTTTCGTCTACACGCCGATCCTGCCCGGCATGATGCAGGAACTGCATCTGTCGCCTGCCGATGCCGGCTGGATCGCCTCTGCCAATTATCTCGGCTACCTCGTCGGCGCGTTGGCGGCGGCGGGCGGCTGGGCGCATGGGCGCGAGCGCCTGCTGATGCTGGCGGGGCTTGGCGCCAGTGCGGTCCTTGCCGCGCTGATGGGGCTGACCGAAGCGATGGCGGCCTTTCTCGCCATCCGCTTTCTGGCCGGTCTGGCCAGCGCCTTCGTCATGGTGTTCATGGCCAGCAT
>NZ_RZOM01000858.1:0-2712 GCF_003999175.1 Mesorhizobium sp. M7A.F.Ca.ET.027.03.2.1
GCCTTGGCTGCCATAGCCGATGATGGCGACCTTCTTGCCCTTGATCAGATTGAGATCGGCATCACGATCGTAATAGACGCGCATTTTGTCTTCCTTCCCGTTTTATGAATCAGAGGCCCTGCGGCCCGGTTTTTGCTCCGAAAAGAGCGAGAAACTGCTGCGTCGCGCGCGCGGCATCGCCGCCGATCGCCGCCTCAGTCAATTCCAGCCGGTCGCCAAGCAGCAGACGGATCTGCACGTCGCGGGCGACCAGCCCGAAAAAGGTGCGGAACGCCGTCTCGGCATCCGCAAAATCCAAAAGCCCGGTCCGTCGGCCGGCCTCAAGCACCGGCTTCAACCGTTTGGCCAATGCGAAGCGGCCGTTCTCAAGCACCACGGCGCCGAGATTGTCCTTACCCGAACCGGCATGGCTGACCGCCACCCGGTTGAGCGCAATCGAGGTGTCACTGGAGATCACCTTAAGCCAGTCCGAGGCAAAGCGTTCGAGGCTTGCGGTCAGCGAGGCAAGATCGAGCCCCTTGCCGTCAACCGGCGCCACCCGCACTTTCGAGGCCTGCCACTGCACCGTCGCCGTCAGCAGCCCGTCACGGTCGCCGAACCATTTGTAGAGCGTTTCCTTGGAGCAGCTGGCGCGGCGCGCCACGGCGGTCATGGTCAGTTGATCGCCCTCTTCGACCAGCAGCCGCAACGCTGCGTCGAGCACGGCCTTCTGTCGCTCTGTCAGCGCTTCGCTGGTGTCGATCTCGGGCACGCTGTGCAACACGCTCTTCTCTCGAAAGGTCGGGCCACCGGTCATTCCGATATGCCGTACCGTACGTTACGGTTCGGCATATTGCGCAATCCGAGGCCGCGCGCAAGAGGGCGGGCGCAAAATATCTGCAAGTGATGCGTTGCCGCGCGACAAGCCTCGCTAATCGGAGGCTGGCGGATGGCGCAATCGTCCAAGCAGTGCGGAGACCCTGGTCAATTCATCCGCCGACAGTTTGGCGCCAACCAGTTCGGTGATCGACCGTCCGTAGACAGCCCACATCTGGCGGCGTGTCTCGCGGCCCTTGGCGGTGATGCGGATGGTCTGGCCACGACCATCATCGGCCACCGTCAGTTTCTCGACGAGCCCATCGGCCTCGAGCCGGGCCAGCAGGCGCGAAATGTTGTATTGCGCGAACAGAGTGCGCTCGATGAGCTGGAACGGCCGCAGCCCGCCCTCGCCCGCCTCAGCGAGCTCATGCAGCACGTCGTACCAGGCAAGCGGCGGCAGGCCGGCGGCCTTCAACGCTTCTTCAGCGCTTTCCATCAGCTGGCGCGAAACGCGCATCAGGCGAGCCCAGGCCTTGATGGCTTCTGGCGAAGGCGTGGCTTTCTCGGTCATGGCCAAGCATAGGCAGTAGATGCATTTGCATCAAGCTTGACGATCGATGCATGTGCATCTATATAGATGCAAATGCATTAACCTTGGAAACCTCATGGCACACAAGCTCATCCTCGTCAGCCATCACCTCTGCCCCTATGTGCAGCGCGCCGCGATTTCGCTGGCCGAAAAGGGCGTGCCGTTCGAGCGCATCGATATCGACCTGGCCAACAAACCGGATTGGTTCAAAGCGATCTCGCCGCTCGGCAAGGTGCCGCTGCTGCGCGTACAGCGAAATGGCGAGGAAACGGTCATCTTCGAATCGGCCGTCATCCTCGAATTCCTTGAAGAGACGCAAGCCAATCCCCTCCACCCTGCCGACCCCTATGCCCGCGCCCGTCATCGCGCCTGGATCGAGTTCGGTTCGGCAACCCTCAACGCCATCGGCCGGTTCTATTCAGCCTCGACCGAAGCTGGCTTCCTGGCCGAATCCAGCGCGCTGTCCGCCATGTTCGATCGCCTCGAAGCCGAGCTGGCGGACGAGCCCGGCGGACCCTGGTTCGCCAGCAAGCACTTTTCGCTGGTCGACGCCGTTTACGGTCCGGTCTTCCGCTACCTCGATGTCTTCGACCGCATCGGTGATTTCGGCATTCTGGACGGCAAGCCGCTCGTTCGGGCCTGGCGCGAGGCGTTGAGTGAACGCCCGTCGATCAGGCAAGCCGTGGCGCCGGACTATCCGCAGCGCCTGCATGCTTTCCTGCAAGCGAAGGGATCGCACCTTTCAGGCCTCATTGGCCAAAACGATCCAGCCACTTCGCCTCCGTCAGCCCAATTCGCTTGAACGGGTCGATCACTGTTCCCGCCACCATCGAGGCGAGAAACTGCGGCGCCGGCGGGATTTTTGCCACCGTCGCCACCAGCCTGTCGCGGATGAAGGGCAGCGCCACCGAATCCGACTGGTAGAACGGCGTGAATGCCAGTGACAGCGCCTGGAAGATGCGGACATGCCAGCGCCGCGCCCTCGCATAGGCTTCCAGTGCGGCCTCGACGTTTGGCGCCCGCACAAGCGCATGGCTGAGCGCCGCCGCGTCGAGCAGCGCCATGTTCGCCCCTTGCCCGAGTTGCGGACTGGTGGAATGCGCCGCGTCGCCGATGACGGCCAATCGCCTACCGGCCGGAAGCTTCATCGTGTGGTGGCCGTAGCGGGCCAGCGACAGCTGGTCGAAACTGTCGATCTGGCTCGTGAACGCCTCGCTCTGCGGCCACAGCCGGACCACCCTTTCCTTCCAGGCGTCCAGGCCGCGGACGCGCACCTCATCGGCATCCGACGGCTTCAGGCTCCAGAAGAAGGCCGCCATCTTTTC
>NZ_RZOM01000859.1:0-2704 GCF_003999175.1 Mesorhizobium sp. M7A.F.Ca.ET.027.03.2.1
CCCACGCGGTAAAGGACGGACCCATCCTGCGCTATCTCGAAACCGCGGCCGGTCAGGCACTCGCCCGCGGTCCGTTCAGCGTGCTCGACAAGACTGGCCGAGCCCCCAGCGGGGATCCCCAGGACTATTTTCACCCGGCGCCTTACTGGTGGCCCGACCCCGACAGACCCGATGGCCTGCCCTATATCAGGCGCGATGGCGAACGCGTGCCCGGCACGGCATTGTATGCAGCAGGAAGCGAAACCTACGATCGCACACGTTTACAGCGCGTCTTCGACGACACAACCGTGCTTGCGCTCGCCGCAACCGTGCTTGATGGACGTCATTACGCCGTCCACGCCGCGAGGCTCATTCGCGCATGGTTTGTCGATCCCAAGACAAGAATGAACCCGCATTTGCGCTATGCGCAGGTGCGGTCGGGCCACGACAACAATGAAGGGGCCGGCTACGGCATCATCGAGCTGAAGGATTTCTATTTCTTCCTGGATGCCGTACGCTTGATCGAGCGAACAGGAGTACTGGGCGACGAGGATCGCGAGGCGTTCAGAGCCTGGCTCGGTTCCTACTGTGAATGGCTGGACACCGCGCCGGCAGCCGCGACGGCCTTCTGCAGCAGCAGCAACCAAGGAACGTACTACGATTTGCAGCGGGCATCGATCGCCACATTTCTTGGCGACAGCGCCACCCTGGCCAAGATCAGCCTCTATGCTCGGGAGAGATTGGCGACCCAGATCGCAGCCGACGGCTCCTTGCCCAGGGAACTGTCCCGCACGCGCCCCAGGCACTACGCCATGTTTACCTTGCAAGGCTGGACGTCGCTGGCCCGTGTCCTGTCTTCGGTTGGTGACAATCTCTGGCAGCACAAGACAGCCGAGGGACTGGGACTGGTCCAGGCGCTGCACTGGCTTGTTGCGCACGAGAACAAGCGCCACACCATGTCGGCCGAAACTGTCGATCCGGATCGGCTTGGGCCGCTGCTTCTCGACCTGACGCATCATGATCCCGCAGGGATGCCACCTGCCGATCTGGGAAGGGCGGCCAAGCCCATTTTTCATCCAGACGAGGCAATCGCGCCTTTTTGGCTGTGGCGAAGACGTTAGAGCAGTTCACCGTTTCACGGAAACGGCGACCCGCTCTAACTCCTTGTTTTTACGCAATTCCGGACGGAAAACCGTTTCACACTTTTCCTGGAATTGCTCTAGGGACGTCCGGCATTCCTGGCCTGTCACGTTGATGATGAGAACCACTTTCCCGAAATCAAACGCCCGCGACGGTGCAAAGGCTCTTCATTCTGGCCACCGCCAGATCGGGATCAGCGAGCAATCCTGCCTGGTCGGCAAGGCGGAACACGTCGGCATAGTGACGGATGCCGCGCGCCGACTGCATGCCGCCGACCATCGCAAAATGGTCCTGATGGCCATTCAGCCAGGCCATGAAGACGATGCCGGCCTTGTAGTACTCGGTCGGCGCCTCGAAGATTTTTCGCGATAGCGGCACGGTCGGCGCCATCAATGTGTCATAGCCGGCGCGGTCACCCTCCGCCAGTTTCGCCAGCGCTGCATTGGCGACCGGCGCAATCGCGTCGAAAATACCGAGCAGTGCGTGCGAGTGTCTTTTCTCGTCGCCGGCGATCAGTTCGGGATAATTGAAATCGTCGCCAGTGAACATGACGACGCCGTCCGGCAGACGGTTCCTCAGCGCGACCTCCTTGCCGGCATCGAGCAGCGAGATTTTTATCCCCTCGACCTTGCCAATATGGCGTTCGATGATGGCAACCACAGTATCGAGAGCGGCCTCGAAATTCTCGCTGCCCCAATAGCCCCTGAGCGCCGGATCGAACATGTCGCCCAGCCAGTGCAGGATGACCTTGCCGGATGCCTGGGACAGGATGCGGTCGTAGACGCTGACATAGTCGTCCGGCCCCTTGGCAACTGCCGCCAGTGCCCGGCTGGCCATCATGATCGCCTTGCCGCCCAAGCCTTCGATGAAAGCGAATTGCCGCTCATAGGCGGTGACCACATCGTCCAGTGTCCTGGCGGCGGCGGGCGCCAGATGGTCGGTCCCGGCACCCGAGGCGAGATCGGCGCCATCGACGGTACGCGCCTCGGCGATCGAACGGCGAATCAATTCCTGCGCGTTTGCCCAGTCGAAACCCATGCCGCGCTGCGACGTGTCCATCGCTTCGGCGATGCGGAATCCCAACCGCCACAGATGGTGACGGAACGTCATCGTCCTGTCCCAGTCGACCACCGGCCTGGACCACGGATCGGTCATGGCAAGCGGATCGGCAACGACGTGCGCGGCGGCATAGGCGATACGCGAAAATCGCGCGCCGACGTCAGGCTGCACCGGTTCGCCGACCAGCGTGTACCGGGTGCTGCCGCCCCCCTCACCAGGCAAGGCAATGTCCATCGATCTCTCCCTTCGCAACGCTACTAAATGGAACGTTCCAATAAATCAAGAACCTTTAAGATTCGAACTCCACGGCAGGAAGAATGCTGCATTGCAACACAAAAATCCTTATATTGCAAGCCATTTGAGTACGCACAATCGGCGTTCGAGGCGCGGGAAAAATCCCGATTGACTCAGGAGCGGAGCAGAGATTAGAACGTTCCAATAGTTTGGGCCTGCAGTCGGGGAGGATGCATCTGGATGGCCAACCGGGCCAAGGCGACGATATTCGACATCGCCCGCGAAGCAGGCG
>NZ_RZOM01000085.1:0-10392 GCF_003999175.1 Mesorhizobium sp. M7A.F.Ca.ET.027.03.2.1
TTCCAGATGATGTCAATCGGGTTCTTGTCGAGCGGCACCAGCACGGCGCCTGATTTGTCGGCCGAGGCCTGCAGCGCCTTGACCTCGCTGATCGTGTGCAGCCATGGATCGAAGCCGAGCCGTGCGCCCTTGCCAAGATTGTCTTTCAGCCAGACAGCCGGCGGATTGTCGACCAGGCTTTCGATCGAAAAGACGTCCAGGTCGACCTCGCTGCGCACCTGCAGCGTGTAGCGCCCGTCGACAAAGACGAAGGCGCGGTCGCGCAGGACGATGGCGACACCGGCCGAGCCGCTGAAGCCGGTCAGCCATTTCAGCCGCGCCGAACGGTCGGCGACATATTCACCCTGGTGCTCGTCGGCGCGCGGCACGATGAAACCATCAAGCCCGTTGGCTTCAAGCCATTGGCGCAGGAGCGCCACGCGCGGTTTGCCGACGGCCGGGTCGCCGGCGGAATCGAAGGTCTGGAACATTGTGGGCCTCCTGATATCGGCGGGACCGTAGCCTATGGACTGGGAAATCGGAATCGATTTCCGGCTGCGCGCAACCTGCTACAGCATCGCTGGACTGACAACCGGGGGAACTTGGTCCAAGCTCGGTCGGTCCCGGGCTCAATGCTTGAGGTGGATCGTCACCCAGCCCTCGCGGTGCAAGGTTCTGACGTGGCGAAAATTCTGGCCGACATAGGCCGAGATGACGGCGTCGCGCTGGCGGTCGAGGATGCCTGACAGCACGATCGAGCCGCCGAGCGCGATGTGGCCAGCCATTTGCGGCGCCAGCCGCATCAGCGGCCGTGCCAATATGTTGGCGACGATGAGATCGAAGGGCGCGCGCTTGCCGAAGACCGGGTGGTGAAAGCCCGGCGCGGTCACCGTTTCCACCAGTGCCTTGACGTGATTGAGCCGCGCATTGGCGGCAGCCACCCGCACCGCCACCGGATCGATGTCGGTGGCCAGCACAGGAATATGCGCCAGCTTGGCGACGGCAATCGCCAACACCGCACTGCCGGTGCCGAGATCGAGCGCATTGCGCGGGTGTTCGCGCCGGACCACTCTTTCCAGCATCTCCAGGCAGCCGGCGGTGGTGCCGTGATGGCCGGTGCCGAAGGCAAGGCCGGCCTCGATCTCGATGGCGATCTCGCCGCTGTGGCGCTTGCGGCGGTCATGCGCGCCGTGGACGAAGAAACGTCCGGCACGCACCGGCTTCAGCTCTTCCAGCGAATGCGCCACCCAGTCGATGTCGGGCAGGGCCTCGCGCTCGATCGGCTTCGACAGGGAAAGGCCGGCAAGGATGTCGTTCAAGCGGGTCTCGACCGCATCGACGTCGCCATCGGCATAGAGCGACACTTCGTGGATGTCCTTGTCCTCGTCGACCTCCAGGACGGCGATCGGCAGCCCTTCTTCCTCGAAGGCTGCCTCAAGCGCCGCGAAAATGCTGACGGACTCGGTCTTTCCGGTGGTGAAGTAAAGGCGCGTCTGGGTCATGAAATCTGTTTCTTTTTGAGCATGATCTTGCCCGAAAACCGGTTCCCACTTTTCGGGATCAAGCTCTAGCCTTTCGCCGCCAGCCGCTTCAGCTTGGCGATGGCCGTATCGGCGCTTTCGCCGTAGGCGATGGTGCCGGCAAAGTCGCCATTGGCGTTGAGCAGCAGCACCGAGGCGGTGTGGTCCATCGTGTAGTCGCCGTCGCCGGTGTCGACCTTCTTCCAGTAGATGCCGAACGACTTGGCCATGGCATGGACCTTGTCGGGAGCGCCCGTGATGCCGACGATGCGGTCGGAGAAATTGCTGACATAGGCGTTCATCACTTCCGGCGTGTCGCGCTCGGGATCGACCGATACGAAATAGGCGTGCAGGTTCTTGCCGTCGTCGCCGAGCGTCTTCAGCCAGCCGGCCAGTTCGAACAGCGTGGTCGGGCAGACCTCCGGGCAATGGGTGAAGCCGAAGAAGACGACGCTGGGCTGACCCCTCAAGGCAGCCTCGGTGACCGGCGCGCCTTTCTGGTCGACCAGGGTGAAGGCAGCGCCGAAGGGCCCGCCGCCATAATGGCCGCGGTACCAGTCGAAGGTCAGCCAGCCGATGCCGGCGGCCATCAGGACGAGAATGCCGATCAGGATAGAACGCATCATCAGAAAAGTCCGTCTGCAGAAATCATCGCGCGGCTCAATGCCGCGCCTGTGCGACAGTCTTAGCGGTTCGGCCTCGCACAGGCAAAGTGCCGCGTTGCCGCAACCGCAGTGGTGTCGACCTATCTGCTTGCAAAGCCGGGCTGCTCGCCCCACCTGTGACCGGCAACTCGAACCGCAGGAGGCTCCCTTGCCACGACTGATTGGGCACGGATCGATTGGGCGAAAACTGATCGGCGGCGCCTTGGCCGCGTGTGTTGTCGTTGGCGCCGGTGCCGCGGTCGCCGAGGAAGTCGGCAAGGTCGGAGTCGACTGGCTCGGCAACGACATCATCGTCGAGGCGATCAAGGATCCGAAAGTGGAAGGCGTGACCTGCCACGTCTCCTATTTCGATCGCGGTATCATCGATCGCCTGCACAAGGGCAACTGGTTCGAGGATCCGTCCGATTCCTCCATCTCCTGCCGCCAGACCGGCCCGATCACGATCGGCGACATCGACATGAGCGAGGGCGGCGAGGAGGTGTTCAAGCAAGGCATCAGCCTGATCTGGAAGAAGCAGGTGGTGAACCGCATCTACGACAAGCCCAATGAGACGCTGATCTATCTCTCGCATTCGCGCCAGGTGCAGAACGGCTCGGCCAAAATGTCGGTCACCACCGTGCCGCTCTACGGCCAGAACGTGGTGTGGAGCAAAGGCAAGCCGCAATAGGCTGCTCAGTTCCTTCCGGAACCGGCCGGACGAATGGTCCCGCTTGCGGGACCATTCGTCCGGCGAATCCTTGCTGGGAAACGATCTGAGGGGCGATTGGTCCCGCTTGCGGGACCAATCGCCTAGGCGTAAAGCCGCCGGCATGGACCGTTCCGAAAACCTCGTCCCGAAAGACCCTGAGCCGCGTATCCATCCGACCGCGGAGCTGAAGGCGTGTAAGCTCGGCCGCTATGCCTCGATCGGCGAGCGGGTGGTGCTGCGCGAGGTGGATGTCGGCGACTTCTCCTATTTTGAACGCCACTGTGAAGCGATCTACACGACGATCGGGAAATTCTGCTCGATCGCCGCCAACAGCCGCATCAATGCGCTGGAGCATCCCATAGAGCGGCTGACCCAGCACAAGCTCAGCTACCGGCCGAACGAGTATTTTCGCTGGCTGGGCGTCGATGCCGCGTTCCGCGAGCGGCGGCAGGCGAAAGCCGTGACCATCGGCCATGATGTCTGGATCGGCCACGGCGCGGTGATCATGCCTGGGGTCGCCATCGGCAACGGTGCCGTCATCGGCGCCAACGCCGTGGTGACACGTGATGTGCCGCCCTACGCGATCGTCGCCGGCGTGCCGGCGAAGGCTCTCCGGCCACGCTTCGCTCCGGATATCACGGCGCGGATCGAAGCTCTCGCCTGGTGGGACTGGCCGGTCGAAAAGCTGGCCAGAGCGGTTCCCGACATGCAGGCCATGCCGATCGAAGCGTTCCTCGACCGCTGGGAAAACGACGCCGTCTGACCAGTTCAAGTGCGTAGCGTTGAGACGGAGTCGGGCGACGCGCTTCAAGGCCCGCCGGACTGAAACCCCTTCCGCCATGCGGGGGTGGCGCAGCGGAAGGGGTGGAGTTAAACCGCTGTGAAGCGGAAGGAACAGGCACTCTCGCCTGCAGGGTCATTGTGACATTGGACCCATAAGGTGTGTTTTCCAGGCTATTCTCCCTATGCGTGTAGGCAATTGTACCTGGAGGTATTTGCTTGCATCGGGAACCTGAAACGGTCGCTGATTGTTCTCATCGCGCCGCAGCGTTGAGGATTTCGATAGATGGAAAAGCATTTCACCAAGGTCGCCAACTGGGTCGCCCGCATAGCCGGCCTGCCGCCGACATTCGCCCTCTGTTGCCTGATCGTCATCGTCTGGGCGGTGAGCGGTCCGTTCTTCGGCTTTTCGGACACCTGGCAGCTCGTCATCAACACGGGCACGACCATCATCACCTTCCTGATGGTCTTCCTGATCCAGAACACTCAGAACCGCGACGGCGCGGCGATCCAGGCCAAGCTCGACGAACTGATCCGGGTCGGCAAGGGCCACAACCACTTCATCGGCATCGAGCATCTGACCGAATCCGAAGTCGAGGAAATCCGCGCCAAATGCGAGCGTGCTGCAAAGCGGCATGACGAACAAATCGCCGACATGGCGGCGAAGAAGGTTGTGGCGAAAAAGCGCGGGTCGAAAAAGCAGGCGGCCTGAAGATCAGTTCTTCATGAACGCCGCGAAACTGTCCTTGTGGTCCGGGTGCCAGCGCGACAGGGCTGGGCGGTTCTCGATGATGTCGCCGATCGCCCAGGCCATGCGCTTTTCATCCAGCGGGCGGGCCGCCTCATTGTCCGGGCACAGGATGTAGAAATCGCCTCGGGTCAGGGATTCCAGCATGAAATCCACAACCTGTTCGCCGGTCCAGGCGCCGGCCGGTTTTTCCGTCGCGCCCTCGGTCAGGCCGGTAAAGGTGAAGCCGGGGATCAGAAGATGAGCAGCGACATGGGCGCCGGGTTCGTTGCGCAACGCATGCGCCAGGCCTTCTGTGAAGGTTTTCACCCCTGCCTTGGAGACATTGTAGGCAAGATTGCCGGGCGGCGTGGTGATGCCTTGCTTGGAGCCGGTGTTGACGATCAGACCCGGCCTGGCCGAGGCCAGCATGCGTGGCGCGAAGGCCTCCACGCCATGCACGACGCCCCAGAAATTGATGTCCAGCAGCCGTTTCCAGGCATCGCGGTTTTCCCATGGCTTTCCGGGGTTGTCGCCGACGCCGGCATTGTTCATCAGCAGCGACACCCCGTCGAAGGCGCCGAACGCCCTCTCGGCGAGGCGGTCCACCTCATCCGCTTTCGAAACGTCGGCGGCGACGGCAAGCACGGCATCGTCGCCGGCAATCGCAGAAACGGCGCGCGAGGCGTCGTCTAGCCGCGCGCCGCCAATGTCGGCCAGCACGATCTTCATGCCCATCAGTGCAAGCCGCTTGGCGGCCGCCAGACCGATGCCGCTGGCGGCGCCGGTGATCACGGCGGCATTGCCTGGGGCAAGCGCGGGCAGGGCGGTCTGTATCTCGGCGTCGGTGATCATGGGCGATGGGTTCCTTCTTCGATGGCGCCGAACTTAGCGCCGGAACCGGCCGGCGCAAGCCTCTGCCCGCCTTGTCGGGTTGACCAGTTCGGTCGAGGCTGCGCATGTTGCCCTTTGCCTCCGCAAAAGAGATTTTGCCCTGGGGACAAAACAAACTTTAGCCTCGGGGACAAACGGAGATTTCCTGATTGACGGACTGGGTTGCAATCCTGAAAGAACAGACCGCCATTGGCGACCAGATGGGCCGCGAGGTGCCGCAGATGCTGGCCAACCCCGACATCAGCGAAACGCAGGTGAAGACGCTCTTTTCCGCCCTGGAGAAACAAGCCGAGTTCGTCGAGAAGCTGCGTATGGCGCTGGAAAAGTTCGGCCACGATTTCTCGATCATCAAGGCCGCGGAACGGCTGGAGGAGCGCTATGCCGACCTTGCTGCATCGGTGGCGGAAAAACTGAAAGCGATGCGCCGTCGGTGAATGCCTCGACCCTGCCTTTGCCCATGGATCCACCTTTGCCCGCGGTGATTGTCGAAAGACAGTAAACGTCAGCGGGTGTTGAAGAGCAATAGGCGGCAACCGGGAAATTCCTCAACCATGTCCAAGAAAAATCCGGCATCAGTCCCGCTGGCCAGAACAGTTACGCCGCCCACCTGTTGACTTTTCTTGGCTTGGCCGCTCCCTCTTGCAGGGCAGTCTTGGCCGAAGCAGATGAACGGCCGGATTCGAATGGAGGGACTGATGAGATTTCGTTTTCTGCTTGTGTTCGCGACCATAATGGCCGCGGTCTTCGGGACGTCCGCCGCAGCCTTCGCTTACAGCGCCCACACCACGACCAATCTCAATGTCCGTAGTGGGCCGGGAGCGGGATATGCCAGGGTCGGAACGCTGCCCGGCGGCTTCAGGGTCAATGTCACCGGCTGCCAGCCGGGCTGGTGCAGAATTCATGGCGGCGGCGTGAGCGGCTGGGCCAGCTCCGGTTATCTCGAACGCTCCCAAATCGTTCGCCCGCCAATCATCATCGTGCGTCCGCCGCATCGGCCGCCACACTGGCACAAGCCGCACCGTCCTCCGCACCATCGGCCGCACAGGCCACGTCCCGGCAAGTGCAAGATCGCGCCCGGCTTCTCCTGCAAATAGGTTCATTTGCGCCGGGTCTGGCGTGACGGGCAGGGCGGCAAATCAATTGCGGCCCTGCCGCCATGTCCATGGCCTGACGGGTACTTCAGCCGTTCGGTGTTTCAGGCGAAAGATGCGCGCGTCCGCGTGGCACGCCAAGACCGGTGTCCGGCGGCTCGCCGGCTGCCGGTCTGTTCTCGATCATGTGCGTGGTGCGCCAGCGGCCGAAACGGTAGTAGGCCGCCGCCAGTACAAGCGAGCTGATCGAACCCACCGGGAAACTCCACCACAGCGCTTCCTCGCCGATCACGCCACGCATGAAATAGGCGAAGCCGGTGCGCACGACCAGCACCGAGATGACCAGGATGATCAGCGGCGGCATCACGGCACCCGTGGCTCGTACGGTGGCAAACAGCACGATGGTTATGCCGAACAGAATGAACGACCACGAGGCGACATTGTTGATGTGGACGGCGATGTCGATCGCCGCGCTGTCGCTGCTCAGGAACAGGCTCAGCACCGAACGGTCGAAAACCGACAGCACTGCAACCAGTGCGCCGGTCAGGACCAGGTTGAAGCCGACACCGGAGGCGGCGATGCGGCCGATCCGGTCCCAGCGCCCGGCGCCGACATTTTGCGCCGCCATCGAGGACACCGCGGCGCCGATGGCGAGCGCCGGCATCTGGATATAGGTCCACAGCTGAGCAGCGATGCCGTAGGCGGCGGCGACCTGTGAGCCGTAGGAATTGACGATGCCCATCACCGTCAGTGCCGCCGCCGAAATGACGATCATCTGCAGACCCATCGGCACGCCCTTGACGACGACGATGCGAAGCAAGGTGGGATCGGGCCGCAGCAGGGCGAGGTTGGCGCCGGCCAGCCGCAGCGGATGCTTGCGCACATAGAGCACGATCAGGATGGCGATCACGCTTACCGTCTGGCCGATCAGCGTGGACGTGGCGGAGCCCGCGATGCCGAGTTCGGGAAACGGTCCGATGCCGCGGATGAGCAATGGGTTGAGCACGATGTCGAGGACGACGGCCAGAGCCATGAAGAAGAAGGGCGTGCGTGAATCGCCGGCACCGCGCAGCACGGTCATGACGAAGGACAGAAGGTTCATCATCGGCACGGCGACGAAGATGATGCGCAGATAGGAGCGCGCCAGCGGCAAGGCATCGGCCGGTGTGCCGAGCGTGTTGAGAATGGCGTCGACCCAGATCCAGCCGCAGACCGCGAGGATAACGGAAACGAGGAAGAAGAACGTCGCGCTGGTGCCGACGATGCGGCGCGCCTCGGGCAGGTCGCGGGCACCGACCGACTGGGCCACCAGGATGGTGGCCGCCATGCCGATGCCGAACACGGTGCCGAGGATCAGGAACAGGACGAGGTTGGCGTTGGAGGTGGCGGTCAGCGCCGATTCGCCGAGGAAACGGCCGACCCAGACGGCGTTGATCGAACCGTTGAGCGACTGCAGCACGTTGGAGCCGAGCACCGGCAGGGCGAACAGCAAGAGCGTGCGCGGGATCGGGCCGCTGGTCAGGTCGCCGGTGCGCCGGCGCGGGGGATTTTTTTCGTCCATGGCGGGCAGCTCGGCGAAGGTTTGTTTCAAGTCGCGTCCGCGATGATTGCCGATACAACCGAACACAGGTTGTGCCTTGATCTAATCATGTTCTCAAAGCTTCCGGAATGGGATATTGATCCTCGATGCGTGGGGCCGCATTCCTATCAGATCTTGGATAAGCCGGGGGGTCATGTCCGATATTCCGCTGTTTTCTGTGCACCTGAACCGGCGCGCGTTTCTCGGTGCATCCGCTTTGGGCGCCCTGGCTGTTTCGGCGTGTACAACAACAGACGTGGCGCCGCCGCCGCCGGATGCAGCACCGCCGAGCGATCCGGCTTTCGGCGATGCCGCAAGCATGTATGCGGCGCGTGTCGACGAGGGCTATCAACTGCCGGCAATCCCGGTTGCCAAGGTCGATCCGAAATTCGTGCGCCAGATCGTGGCTGATCCGACCGGGGAGAAACCCGGCACGATCGTCGTCGATACGTCTGAGCACTTCCTTTATCTGGTGCGCGAGGGCGGCACAGCTATCCGCTATGGCGTCAGCCTTGGCAAAGCCGGTTTCGGATGGACCGGCAGCGCCGTGGTCCAGGCGAGGAAGAAGTGGCCGGTCTGGACGCCGCCGCCGGAGATGATCCAGCGCCGGCCGGAACTGGCGAAATACAAGGACGGCATGCCGCCCGGCCCGCAGAGCCCGTTGGGCGCCCGCGCGCTGTATCTGTTCCGCGACGGCAAGGACACGATGTACCGGCTGCACGGCACGCCGGAGTGGGATTCCATCGGTAAGAACGCTTCGTCGGGCTGCGTGCGCTTCATGAACCAGGACATCATCGACCTCTACAGCCGCGTCAACGGCCCCGCTCAGGTCTTCGTGCGTCCCAACCTGATGGCCGCCGGCAAGATCATGGCCGTGTCGAGCAGAACCGCCGAGCCGATAGATGCGGGCGTCCCGAAGGACGCGGAGTTCTTGAAGTAAGCCTTCTCAATCAATCTGCCTGGAAAAACACCAGCAATAGTGCTCCGGGCGGACGCGCCAAGCGCGCCCGTCCGTGCAGTGGTCGTTACTTCTTGGCCAGTCCCGGCAGCGTGACCTGATAGACCAGGAACATGGTGTCGACATTGGCGCCGTCTTCGGCCTTGTAGGGCGCGCCGACCTGAAAACCGTCCTGGGCGAGGAAGTCGTTGTCGTTGGCGACGAACAGGAAGTAGTCGTCGGGCAGCTTCGCATCGAGCACGCTGACCACCGACATCGCCTCCCACTTCTCGGAAAGGTTGTCCTGGTCGTTGGGCGCGCCATTGTGCAGGCCGAAGCGACCGAGCTCGGCACTTTCGTTGATGTCGATGAATGGCGTCAGCTTGGCCGGTGTCACCGATGGGTCGACGACGCCTTTGGGGGCGACCGGCCTGTCAGCGCCGTCGAAGGTGCCGCCGGCGATGTCGGTCGCGGTGGATAGGTCGACGACGTTGACCTGCCGATAGAGCGAGGCGTCGCCCTTCAGGCCCTGGCCGTTGCCGCTGTCGCGCGCCAGCATCAGGAAGCTCTTGTCGGAGAGTGCCACGATCTCGCTCTGCGCGGCGACCTTGGTCTTGCCCTTGGCATCCCTAAACACCGGCAGCGGCACGACATATTCGTGCGCCAATTTGAGATGGGCGAGGTCGGACGCGTCATAGACCAGCGCCCTGGTGTTTTGGCGGGTCGAGCCGGAATCGCCGCCGTCCTGCCTGGCCGCCGACTGCAGCACGGCGATCAGGAACTTGCCGTCGGGCGTCATCGCCATGCCTTCGAGGCCTTGATTGTTCTGGCGGCCGGTGTCGGGATCCTTCGGATCGGGCTCGGCGGCACCGGGTCCCGGATTGTCCGAGGCGAAGTTCGGCGTGCCGTGGCGCATCGGCACCAGCGCAGCCGGTGGCTGGGTTGCCGACAGCAGATGCCCGTCGGCGGAAAACCGATAGATGTTCGGGCCGTATTCGTCGGAGATGAACATCGAACCATCGGGCAGCCGCACGATCGCCTCGTTGTCGAGCGCCAGCTTGCCATTGTCGGCTTGCGGCAGGATCGGCATGTCGCCGCTTGCCGCGCGCACGCCGTTGAGCGGATCGAGGCCTGTGGCATCAGCCCCCTTGTCGTCGGTGAGAAGCATGGTGTCGGCGAGCGTTGCCTTGACGCCGGTCTGCTGCTGGCCGGCAGCAGGTGCCGCACCTGGTGCCACCGGGGTAAACTCGATGGCGACGGTGTTGAGGCGCGGCCGGTAGTCGGTGGTGCCGACGACATTGTAGCCGCGATCCGGCAGCAGCCAGAGCGAACCTTTGTAGCCGGCGGCCTCATGCGTCCAGCCTGATGTGTCGATCGACATGCCCGAGCCCGAACCAAACGTCTCGCCGAACTTGTCGCGCTGAGCGGCCGGGATGCGGCCGACGCCGACCAGGCCTTTGTTGACAAAGCTCGTGCCGCCGACGGTCGCGGTGCTGTCGGCGAGCGCCGGCGTCAAGGCGGTGAACAAGGCC
>NZ_RZOM01000860.1:0-2697 GCF_003999175.1 Mesorhizobium sp. M7A.F.Ca.ET.027.03.2.1
GTATTTCCTGCGCTGGCTGGGTTGGGATGCGTTCGTCATCTCGGGCGATATGGCCGCGGCGTTGCGCGACGCCGGCCTCGACATCGCCGAAAGCCCGACTTCGAAGAAGGACCTGGAAAAGATCCAGAGGCAAATCAACCAATGGGCAGCGGAGACGCATCTGCCGCGCCGGCATATTTCACGCATCCTGGCGATGTCGATCGGCGAGAATCATTCGCCGCAAGCGTTGCGCGAATATATGGGCGACGACTGAGACCCGGCTCGTCTCGCCACGATTGAAGTAGGTCGATCGGTCCGTACACGATTGACCTACGTCATTCGGTCCGAATTGGTCCAAACGAACGCCATTGCCCGGGCAATTTTGCCGCGCTAAGTCAGCAGGCATGACCAAGAAGCTCGACATCCTGCGCATCGCCGTCGCCCAGCTCAATCCGACTGTCGGCGACATATCAGGCAATCTCGCCAAGGCCCGCGAGGCGAGGGCGGATGCCGCACGCCAAGGCGCCGATCTCGTGCTCTATACCGAGCTTTTCCTCGCCGGCTACCCGCCGGAGGATCTGGTGCTGAAGCCGGCCTTTTTGAAAGCCTGCGAAAAGGCGGCACAGGACTTTGCCGCCGACACCGCGGATGGCGGTCCCGGCGTCATCATCGGCACGCCGTTGAAGCGCAAGAGCGGCACGCACAATTCGATCGTCTTCGCCGATGGCGGCAAGATCATCGCCGAACGCTACAAGCTCGATCTGCCGAACTACGGCGAGTTCGACGAGAAGCGCGTCTTCCAGGCTGGACCCGAGATCCAGGGGCCGGTCAATTTCCGCGGCGTGCGCATCGGAGTTCCGATCTGCGAGGACATCTGGGGCGACGTCGATATCTGCGAGTCGCTGGCCGAAAGCGGGGCGGAAATCCTGCTGGTGCCGAACGGCTCGCCCTATTATCGCGCCAAGATCGATGTCCGCCACCAGGTCGTCATCCGCCAGGTCATCGAATGCGGGCTGCCGATGATCTATGCCAACCAGCTTGGCGGGCAGGACGAGTTGATCTTCGACGGCGCGTCGTTTGCCATTGGCGCCGACAAGACGCTTGCCTTCCAGATGAGCCAGTTCGAGGAAGCGGTCGACATCACCACCTGGAAGAGACAAGGGGATCACTGGATCTGCTCGGAAGGGCCGATGTCGAAAATCCCGGACCGGGAGGAGGCCGACTATCGCGCCTGCATGTTGGGCCTGCGCGACTACGTCAACAAGAACGGCTTCAAGAATGTGGTGCTTGGTCTGTCCGGCGGCATCGATTCGGCGATCTGCGCGGCGCTCGCCGTCGATGCGCTCGGCGAGGAACGCCTGCGCGCCGTCATGATGCCCTATCGCTACACCTCGAAGGACTCGCTGAAGGATGCCGAGGATTGCGCCCGGGCGCTCGGCTGCCGCTACGACATCGTGCCGATCTTCGAGCCGGTCGAAGGGTTTCTGCACGCGCTGACGCAGATGTTCGAAGGCACCAAGGAAGGCATCACCGAGGAGAATTTGCAGAGCCGGGCGCGCGGCACCATCCTGATGGCGATCTCCAACAAGTTCGGCTCGATGGTCGTCACCACGGGCAACAAGAGCGAGATGTCGGTCGGCTACGCAACCCTCTATGGCGACATGAATGGCGGCTTCAATCCGATCAAGGACCTTTACAAGATGCAGGTCTACGCGCTGTCGCGCTGGCGCAACAGCCACGTGCCGCCGGGCGCGCTCGGGCCCTCGGGCGAGGTGATCCCGAAAAACATCATCGACAAGGCGCCATCGGCGGAATTGCGCGAGAACCAGACCGACCAGGATTCGCTGCCCCCCTATCCGGTGCTGGACGACATCCTCGAATGCCTGGTGGAAAATGAGATGGGTGTCGACGACATCGTCGCGCGCGGCCATGACCGGGCGACGGTGACGCGCATCGAGCACCTGCTCTACATCGCAGAATACAAGCGGCGGCAGGCGGCGCCGGGCGTGAAGATCACCAAAAAGAATTTTGGCCGCGACCGCCGCTATCCCATCACCAACCGGTTCAGGGATCGCAGCTAGGTACCGAAAGCGCGCGCGGCGGTGCGGTCGGAGACAGCCATGCCCGATTGTGAGATCAGCTTCGACATGTCACGGATCGATTTCCGCGCGACATCGGGCCTGTTGATGGCAAGCTATTGGGGCGCCGGACGCACTGACGAAGTCCATCGCCGCGCCTTTGCCAATTCGCTTTGCGTCGGCGCTTATGTCGATGGCAGGCAAGTCGGCTTCGGCCGCGCGATCACCGACCGCACGGTGTTCGCCTATCTCGCCGACATCATCATCTGGCCCGGGCATCGCGGGCAAGGCATAGGCAGCCGGCTCGTCCAGGCCCTTATCGATCATCCTGAAGTCAGGACTGTTTTCCACTGGAGCCTGTCGACCAGCGACGCACACGGCGTCTATGAGAAGCTTGGGTTCAAGCCATCGACCGATGGCCGCTACATGCGCTTGGATCGCATTCCTGAATGAGGCGCGCGGCTTGCTCCGTTGTTGCAAAATAATCGCAGTGGTTGGACCAGATACACTTTTGGCGTGAACTCGTCTTGGCGATACATCGGAGCGTCTCTATAAGGACACCTCCGCAATTGTCTTGCGGGAGGTCCGGATGGCAGTATTTCACATGGTAATGCGAGGCCGCGAAGCCTAGGTCTCATCC
>NZ_RZOM01000861.1:0-2696 GCF_003999175.1 Mesorhizobium sp. M7A.F.Ca.ET.027.03.2.1
CCTTTGCACATTGCAAGTTCATGGCGTTCACTTCGGGAAGCGTTCCGCTGTCGCAGAAGGCTGGTGTCGATCCGGAAGCCGACGAGGGCTTGATTGAACTCGATGATCCGAAGGCCGTCGCCAAATTTATCGAATCCTGCCGCAAACTTCGTCTCTGGAGCCGGGAAATGGCCGTCAAGCTGTAATCAGTTTCGAACGTTATAAGGAGTTCCAAATGCAAATTGTTCGAACCGATGTCTCACGCACGACTGCGTCGACCGGAGAGCCTGTCCTGCGTGTTCTGTTTTGCGGAGAAGGTGGCGACTGCGTCACTGTCGACATGGCGAGTATCGAAGCTGGAAACGACGACGCAGCTCTGGATCGGGCACGCGCAATCCTGGTGCAAACCGCTACTTTCGGTCTCGCGGCCAACGATTACGAGGCGCGAAGCAATGGCAATTTCGACGAAATCGCCATTACGACGGCCAGTGACGGGAACGAGGGCGTCTACATCTTTGAGTATCGTGACGGTGAAGGCAGCCGGCAGGTCCCGCTGTCAAGGATGCCGAGCTTCGACGCGGCGCGTGAGGAGGCTATTCGCTGCGCAATCGATCTTTTGGTCGACCTGGAGCCGGGTACCGACGCTTTGACAGGCTGGCTCGTACGCGTGCGGGACGAGAGGGGCGAGCTGCTGTGCGCCATCGACGTTGAAGAGGCTGAAGCTGCCCGCCAGTTGAGGCAATGATCCGTGATAACGTTCGTTCGGGACAATGGCCTCACGATTGCCCTGGTGGCCCTGTTCCTGTTTAGCGGGCTGGGAATGATTTGGTCCGGTCATTCCGCCTACAATGAAGAGCTTCAGCATCACGGCTCACCGGCGATCGGCCTGCTGGCTTACCTGACCAGTGGCGATTTTCTTTCGGCGCTCTTCGAAAACTGGGAGAGCGAATTCCTGCAGATGTCGGCCTACGTCATGCTTACCGCGATGCTGTTTCAGCGCGGTTCGGCAGAATCTCGCGATCCCGACGATCCCGACCGGCCCGATGACGAATTACCGGCTGCTACCCTGAGGCGGAACCCGGTTCTGTCATGGCTTTATTCTTATTCGCTGGGGATAGCGCTGGCCGTGTTGTTTTTCATCTCCTTTGCGCTGCATTGGTGGGCGAGCCTGGCGGCCGCCAACGCGGAGGCGCTTCGGCACGGAGGAGAGGCACAATCGCTTGCCAGTTATCTCATGGATGCCAACCTCTGGTTCGAATCGTTCCAGAACTGGCAATCGGAGTTCATGTCGACAGCAGTACTGGTCCTTTTATCGATTTTTCTGAGACACAAGGGCTCTCCGGAATCGAAGCCTGCTGGGGCGGCGAATTCCGAGACGGGCGCTTAGTCTCGGCGCCGAGCGTCCTCTACTCCTCCAGGTTCAGGCGATAGCGAAAGCGTTCCCGGATGTGCTCATTGAAGAAGCGGCCTTTTGCGAAGGCGGCTCTGAATGCGGCATAGACCTCCGCTGGGACATCGTCGTAATCGTAGCGCTTGCCGCTCGCAACGAACCATACGGAAAGAACCTCGGTGTCGGGATCGTATTCGCTCTTGCGGATCGAGGTCGAAGGCATGGCATCGCCCTAGACGAGCGCCATCGGCATGTAGCGGATGATGACCTTGTCTTGCCGAAACCGGCGTTCGAGCTCGGTACGTCGGCGCCGCCAATCCTGCAGATCGATTTCTTCCGCCATCACTTCAAAGATGACGACGTCGTCGTTGTCGGCTTGACCGCCTTCCCGCCAAAGACCTTCCGCCGGCGCCTGCAAATAGGCGGTAACGCCCTCGAAATCAGCCGCCAGTTCCTCCTTGACACGATCGAAATCTTCCCGCGCGAAGGGTTGGCCGGCGTTGTCGGCTCGGGGGAGAAGGATCTGGAAAAGGTGCATGCTTTAAACTCGCAGACAGCAGTCAACGATTGTAAAGCCTACCGCGTTCCTTGGTTGAAGGCCCTGCCGCTTAGCCGCGCCACTGAGCCTTGAAGGCTACCGCGCTCGCTACCGCATCAGCCCCGCGGCGCGCAGAGCGTCCTCGATGACCTTCTTTACCGTGCCACCCTGCGATAATTCCACGTCAATTCGAGCCGATTCCGCAGACCTGACCTTCGCAGGTTCCTCAGACGCGGCCCGAAACTGAAATGTTGATGGTGTCGTCTCGCCCCTTGGCGTGGCAGACCTCGACCTCGCTGACACGCTCGAGTCATCGGCATCACCGACACCCCAGAACCGCGCTATCTCCCGAGTAGAGGAGATGCCTACATCGAGCATGTAAGGCCCGGCCGTGCCGAGGCCGTTGCCGATGGGAGTACCGTGGCCCATACCTGCAATCATATTAATTTCGATCTTCGCTTCGCCTGCTTCGTCAGCCCAGACCCGCCGGCTTCGTCCGCGCTCGCTCGTCGAATGCGTCGGCGCCGTGTCGAGTTTGTGCACGCCGCGCCATTGCGCTGCAATGGACTCCGCGTTGGATGGGGCCACAGTGTGATCGCCGGAGCCCTGCCAGATCGACATCCGGGGCCACTGCCCACTGTGCTTGGAGGCTTTTCGCAAGAGCCGCTGCAACTCCTGCTCAGAGGGGCTGCCGTGGCCGCGCATCCGATCGAACGCTTCCGAAATGGTTGTCGCGCAGCCGAAGGGCAGTCCGGCAATGATGCCGCCGCCGGCAAACAACTCAGGATA
>NZ_RZOM01000862.1:0-2694 GCF_003999175.1 Mesorhizobium sp. M7A.F.Ca.ET.027.03.2.1
TTCCATGTCGGTGCGTGGCTTGATGCGGGTGTTGACCGAATTGTTGATGTTGACGATCGTCGCCCACAGTTTGCGGGTCAGTTCGACCGGCGCACCCTTCGGGGTCCGTTCGCTGCATTCGCCAGGACTGCGCTGGCAGAACTCATAATGGCCAACAGGCTGGGTGGTGCGTCCGCCGGTGTGCATATAGGCCGGTCCCGCGGCATATGCTGATCCCCAAGCGGAAAGCTGCATCGCCATTGCCACCAGCAACAGCTTGCCCCTCGTTTTCTTCATTGTTGTAGTCTCCCCGTTCGAAGGAGACATTGCCACATGCGGATTTATTTGACGCAAAAGCTCGAAGTAGATATTGAGTAAAACTCCAGTAGAATAAACGTAAAATTTGAATCATTTCAGTATTAATTCGTTTGGATTTTGAGGCGCCAATCTCGACGCGCGGAGGGCTGCCAAGCCCCGCCAAGAGTGGCCTAAGCATGCAGGTCATGGCGTCGAAAACAAAAAACCGGCCACAAGGGCCGGTTTCCTGGAGTGTCGCTGTCTGCTCAGGTGCGTGGCGTGTTGAATTCGGAATCGAGCGTTTCGGGGCGCTGGATCACAGCGAATTCGATGGCGACGCCGTCCTCGAAATGACGCACGACCTGCCCGCGCATGGTGCCAAGCATAACCTGGATGCCAATCGCCGGCTTGACGTCGATCTCGACCGCGGCGCCGGAGAGCGAAAGGTCGATGATACGGCATTGGTACTGGCGGCCGTCGGTGAGCTGCAGCACGCTGGTCGGATTGCGCGGCGCGACGCGCTCGTGGCGGCGATCTTCCGGCAGGTCGAGTTCATGCTTGTTGGCGAGCCAGGTCAATTGCGCGGCCAGCTTGTCCTTCTTGCGATCCGACGCGATGACGGTCATCGCGAAACCGTCCTGTAAGGTGCGGGTGACGACACCTTCGATGCGGCCGATATGATCGATGTAGGCAATGATTTTTTCGCCGGGCATGCCGATGCGGTCGGTGCGAAACGCGACATTGCCCGGTGACATGTCGACGACCTGGCAGGGGTGTTCGGTGCGGTCTTCCAGCATGAAGCGTCCGTAGATTTTAACCCGGACGCGCTGAAAGTTACGCCTTTCAGCTTGGGACGGCGCATAGTCGACCGCCGCTGACCTCATGACTGCCTACACCCCGTTTGGCATCCCGCGCGCCGATGCGAGGAACTTCATCAGAGAAGTACAACAAAGCGGGTTAACAAAGGGAAAAAGCGGGCGCTCCAGGGGTTTCCTTTTTGCAGGTCGCGGTGCCAAAACAGCCGCGCAGTTTTGAGCGACGTGCATCAGGCCGCAAAGGGACTATTCCTCGCGCCCGCCATCGAACACGACGAGATGGCGGATGCGGCGCGCCCGGCCGAGTGCCGAGATCGTCTCGGGTGCTCCAAGTTCATCGGGAACGAGCGAGGGAACATCGATCGCCGGGCGATTGTTGAGAAGCTCCTTCTCCGGATCGATGACGCGTATCGAATCGATCAACGCATCGGTGATCGGATCGGCACCCAGCCAGAAGGGTTTCTCCACGGCACTGATGACGCCCAGGCAGCGCGGATTTTCGACGCCGCCGTCCAGCGGCAGGGCAAGCAGTTCGAACTTGTTGGAACGCCCGTTGCGGCTGAAACCCTCATAGCTGATGAGCACGACCGACTTCTGCTCGAAGACGCCATGGATCAGCCGCGAGACGAGCCGCTGATCCTTCTCGCGCCACAGCGATGGAAAGGAAAACCCCTTGAGTTCGCGGCCGTAGCAGGCGCAAAGCCTGGTGCCGGCCAGCCGGAATACGGCTTGCCCGCGCGTGTCCCGTTCCAGGATAAAGGTGTCGGCCAGCAGCGACTTGATGTCGGCCGGCTCGACCTCCGAACGCTTCGGGGCAGGACGTCCGTCACGCAGGCGATTCCAATATTGGAACAGCGTGATCGATCCATTCTGGTTCATGCTATGCTGCTCCGCGCATTCTGTCGTCTGATGTCCCATCGGTGAACAGAAGGGCGCCCTCCGATGACCTACATGCGTTGCGGAGCAGGAAGCGTGCCAGCGTCGTTAACACTTGTTCACGGGTCGGGGCCGTTAAGGTTAACAGGTGGTTTACGTTGCATCGAAGCGAGCCCCGTGGCACACAAAAACCACTCCAGAAGCGGTCGTTTCGCGACGATCGGCAGCACTTCAGTCAAGAGTTTTAGGGGAGCAGGGGGCTCGACCAGCCGTTCAAGGGAAACCTTGAACGGCTTCTTTTTTGATTCGCGCCGCGGCGATTCGCGGTTTGCGGTTCGGTCCGTGGTGATCTAGATGCTCGAACCCCGAATCCCGCAGAGTGCAATTTCAAATGAGTGAACCGGCATCTCCCTCGGAAGTCGACCCGGTCGAGGGCGCACCCGAACCGCGGCGCGAGCCGGTGTTCAACCTGCCGCCCGTCGTGCTGGCGGTGATCGGCATCTGCGTCGTCGTCTACCTGTTGCAGCAATATGTGTTGAGCGAATCCCAGCAGATGACATTGCTGTATGACGGGGCCTTCATCCCCGTTCTCTACACCGGGCAATACGGCTTCGACTGGTTCCTGTTTTCGCGGCCCTTCACCTATGCCTTCATGCATGGCGGCTTTGCCCACATCGCCATCAACATGGTGTGGCTCGCCGCGTTTGGTTCACCATTGGCAAACCGT
>NZ_RZOM01000863.1:0-2693 GCF_003999175.1 Mesorhizobium sp. M7A.F.Ca.ET.027.03.2.1
CGCTGGGACCAGTCCAGCTTCGACCCCGATTATGACACGCTGCCGATCGAATTCTTCCGACCCTTCGTCCTCGAAGTCTTTGCCCGCAAGGCATACGACCCGTCCGTGATCCGCGCCGGCGAACGCGTGCCGCTCATAGATCCCACAACCGCCATGACCAGAACCGGAGCTTCCGCATGAGCATCATCAACAAGGCAGCCGCCATCGGTGGCGGCGTCATCGGCGCCGGCTGGGTGGCGCGGCTGCTGCTCAACGGCATCGACGTGTCGATCTTCGATCCCGATCCCGAGGCGTCGCGCAAGGTCGGCGAAGTGATGAAGGGCGCGCGCCGCGCCTACAAGCAGATGGTACCCGGCGGTTTGCCGAAAGAGGGCAAGCTGACCTTTGCCAAGACCATCGCCGAGGCAGTGGCCGATGCCGATTTCATTCAGGAAAGCGTGCCGGAACGGCTCGACCTCAAGCACCGGGTGCTCGCCGAGATCGATACCCACGCGCCGGCCAATGCGATTGTCGGTTCCTCGACCTCCGGCATCAAGCCAACCGACATGCAGGTGGCGATGAAGAAGCATCCGGAGCGGCTGGTCGTCGGCCATCCGTTCAACCCGGTCTATCTCCTGCCGCTGGTCGAGATCGTGGGCGGCGAGCAGACCTTTCCCGAGGCGATCGAGGTCGCCAAGGAGATGTATGCCTCGATCGGCATGAAGCCGGTCGTCATCCGCAAGGAGATCGAGGCCTTCGTCGGCGACCGCCTGCTCGAAGCGGCATGGCGCGAGGCGCTGTGGCTGATCAAGGACGGCATCTGCACGGTCGAGGAACTCGACGACATCATGCGCTATGGCTTCGGCCTGCGCTGGGCGCAGATGGGCATGTTCCAGGTCTATCGCGTCGCCGGTGGCGAGGCCGGCATGCGCCACTTCATGGCGCAGTTCGGGCCCTGCCTGAAATGGCCATGGACCAAGCTGATGGATGTGCCGGAGTTCAACGACGAACTGGTCGACCTGATCGCCACGCAGTCGGACGACCAGGCGCATGGGCTGTCGATCCGCGAGCTGGAAAAAATCCGCGACGACAATCTGGTCGCCATCATGGATGCGCTGTCGAAGCAGAACAAAGGCAAGGGCTGGGGCGCCGGCGCCCTGCACAAGGCCTATACCAGGCAGCTGGCCAAGCTGGCGGCGAAGAAGCCCACGGCCTCCAAGGCTGCCGAGAAGGCCAAAGCCTTGAAACCGGTCAAGAAAGCCGAAAAGCCGAAGAAAAAGCCCGGCAAGAAGAAAGGCTGAGAGCATGGATTTCGGGCTGTCGGAGGAACAGAGGCTCATCGTCGAGACGACGCGTGCGTTCGTCGAGAACGAGCTTTACCCGCATGAGCGCGAGGTCGAGCGCACCGGCGTGCTGCGCCGCGACCTGATCGAGGAGATCAAGGTCAAGGCGATCGAAGCCGGGCTCTATGCCGCCAACATGCCGGCCGATGTCGGCGGTGCTGGCCTCGATACGGTGACCTGGCTGCTCTACGAAAAGGAGCTTGGCCGCGCCAATTACGCGCTGCACTGGACCTGCGTGGCGCGGCCCTCCAACATCCTTTTGGCCGGCACGCCGGAGCAGCGCGAAAAGTACCTGTTCCCCTGCATCCGCGGCGAGAAATGGGACTGTCTGGCGATGACCGAGCCGGGCGCAGGCTCCGATTTGCGCGGCATGAAGGCGACGGCGGTACAGGACGGCGACGACTGGGTACTCAACGGCACCAAGCATTTTATCTCCCACGCCGACCTCGCCGACTTTGCCATCGTTTTCATGGCCTCAGGCGAAGAGGATTCGCCGCGCGGCAGGCGCAAGAAGATCACCGCATTCTTCGTCGACAAAGGGACGAAGGGCTTCACCGTCCGCGATGGCTACCGCAACGTCTCGCATCGCGGCTACACCAACGCCATCCTCGAATTCGACGATTGCCGGCTTCCCGCCGCCCAAGTGTTGGGCGAAGTCCACAAGGGGTTCGACGTCGCCAATTCATGGCTCGGCGCCACCCGGCTGCAGGTCGGCGCCACCTGCCTCGGCCGCGCCGAGCGGGCGCTTGGCCATGCCATCGAGTATGCCGCGCAGCGCCAGCAGTTCGGCCAGCAGATCGGCAAGTTCCAGGGCGTGTCGTTCAAGCTTGCCGACATGGCGACCGAATTGAAGGCCGCCGACCTGATGGTGTTCGAAGCCGGCTGGAAGTACGATCAGGGCACCGTCACCGACCAGGACATGGCCATGGCCAAGCTGAAGGCCACCGAGATGCTTGCATACGTTGCCGATGAGGCGATCCAGATTCATGGCGGCATGGGACTGATGGACGATTTGCCACTGGAGCGCATCTGGCGCGACGCGCGCGTCGAGCGCATCTGGGAAGGCACGTCAGAGATCCAGCGCCACATTATTTCAAGGGCGCTGCTGCGTCCGTTCGGGGCATAACATATGCACAAACTTGAGCGTCTCCTGCGGCCGAAATCGATCGCCGTCTTCGGCGGTGCGCAGGCCGCGGCCGTCGTCGCGCAATCGATCAAGATGGGCTTTGCCGGCGAGATCTGGCCGGTGCATCCGACCAAGGACGAGGTCGCCGGTCGCAAGGCCTATCGTTCGGTGGCTGACCTGCCTGGCGCGCCGGACGCCGCCTTTGTCGGCGTCAACCGGCATTTGACCATCGAGGTGATCAAGGC
>NZ_RZOM01000864.1:0-2693 GCF_003999175.1 Mesorhizobium sp. M7A.F.Ca.ET.027.03.2.1
ATATTGCAGTGCAGCAAGCGTAGAGCACCGCGCGCTTATCGGAGTGTCGTCCATGGCCCTTACCAATGCTGGTAACGAGGCAGAACCTGTCGAACAATCGAGCCATTCTGAGGTCGAGCAGCACAGCACCAAGGCGCTGATGTCGGGCGCACTAGGTGTCGTTTATGGCGATATAGGCACCAGCCCGATCTATGCATTTCGCGAGGCGTTGCATGCATCAGCGGGTGGCAACGTCGCCAGCCGTGGCGACATCCTCGGCGTACTCTCGCTGATCATCTGGTCCCTGACGATCACCGTGACGATCAAATACATCATGTTCGTGCTCCGCGCCGACAATCGAGGCGAGGGCGGAGTGCTGTCGCTTATGGCGCTGGCGCGCAACAGTTTCCCGACCTGCTCTGCGGTGATCCTCGGCATCGGCATCGGCATCGGCATCGTCGGCGCGGCGCTTTTTTTTGGCGACGCCGTCATTACGCCGGCAATCTCGGTACTGTCGGCGGTCGAAGGTATGAATGTCGTCACGCCGACGTTCCAGCCCTATGTGGTGCCGCTGACACTGGCCATCCTGGCGATCGTGTTTGCGGTACAGCGGTTTGGCACCGGCGGCGTAGGATTGGTGTTCGGACCCGTTACCGCGCTGTGGTTCCTGGCCATCGGCCTTTCCGGGCTCAACCACATCATGGACGACCCGGAAATCCTGCTGGCAATCAGCCCGCATTACATCGTGTCGTTCCTGGTCAACTCGCCTGACGTCGCCTTCGTTACGGTTGGTGCAGTCTTCCTCGCCGTCACCGGAGCCGAGGCGCTCTACGCCGACCTCGGCCATTTCGGCCGCAAGCCGATCGTGCTCGCCTGGCTGGCGATCGTGTTCCCTTGTCTGTTGCTCAATTATGTCGGGCAAGGCGCCTTCGTGCTGGCAAATGGCGGCGTTGTCGGTCATCCGTTCTTCGAGATGAACCAGGGCTGGACGCTTATTCCGATGGTCGTGCTTGCCACGGCGGCGACCGTGATCGCCTGCCAGGCGGTGATCTCCGGCGCCTTTTCGCTGACCAGGCAAGCGGTACAGCTCAACATGCTGCCGCGTTTCGTCATCCAGCACACGTCGGAAAAACAGTCGGGCCAGATCTATCTGCCGCGCATCAACCTGATGCTGGCGCTGGTGGTGATGCTGCTGGTGGTCGGCTTCGGCGAATCCAGCCGGCTGGCCTCGGCCTACGGTATTTCGGTGACCGGCAATATGCTGGTGACGAACATACTGCTTTTTGTTGTGATGACGCGCATCTGGAAATGGCCGCTCGGCGTCGCGATAGCCTTAATGGCGGTGTTCGTCTTCATCGATACCGGCTTCTTTGCAGCTAACATCGTCAAGGTATTCGAAGGCGGCTGGGCCTCGCTTGCCATTGCCGCAGTGATCGTGATGACCATGTGGACTTGGATAAGAGGCAGCAGGTATCTATTTGACAAGACGCGCAGGAACCAGATTCCGCTCGATTTCCTTGCGGGCAATCTGTTGAAGAAGAAACCGCAGCTGGTGTCCGGTACGGCCGTGTTCCTGACCAGCGATCCCGCCAGTGCGCCGACCGCGTTGATGCACAGCCTGAAGCACTACAAGGCGCTGCACGAACAGAACGTCATCCTCTCTGTGGTGACGGCGCAGCAGCCCGTGGTGCCCGACAGCGAGCGGATCAAGATGGAAACGATCAATGAGCTGTTCATGCGGGTGACACTGACCTTCGGCTACATGGAACAGCCTAACATCCCGCGTGCGCTGGCGATCTGCCGCAAGCAGGGTTGGAAGTTCGACATCATGACGACGTCCTTCTTCCTGTCGCGTCGCTCGCTCAAGGCGTCACCCAACTCCGGCATGCCGGTGTGGCAGGACAAGCTGTTCATCGGCTTGGCGCGCACGGCCGCCGACGCGACGGAGTATTTCCAGATCCCGACCGGACGTGTGGTCGAGATCGGAACGCAAGTGGCCGTTTAGGTATGCCCGGTTAAGCAGAATCAATTGGCATTTCGCGAGCCGGTGAATGCCTGACCGGGCGGAGGCCACGATGCTTGCGCCAAACTGGGGTCCGGTTCCAGGCCTGAAGCTTCCGGCCCCGAAAGCCGTCCTTTACGCCTGCGATCATTTCCGTTCCGCATTGTCTTGCCGACCCACCAGTCGAGATGCGCTGAAACGACCTCGCCGGGCAGCAACTTATCATTTGAACCTAATCGATGTGCCGCAAGTCCGACCTTCATTCTTCAGTTCACAGGCTAGCGTTGCCAAAATCGGCGTGCCGCCTAACCGGCGCCGCACCGTGACCTGTCAGGATGCTATGCAGGCGCGAGGCAGAAGCTGGCTCGAGGCCGCCGGCCTGGTGCTGGTCCGGCAGCGGCCGGGCTCGGCCAAAGGCTTCATGTTCCTCTGGAGGATGAGACGGGTGCGGCAAACGTCGTCGTCTGGGTCAAGATCTCTCGAGAAATTCCGGCGCGTGCTTCTTGCTTCGGCCATGCTCGGCGTCCGCGGACGCATCCGACGGAAGAGGAGGTGGTGCACCTCGTCGCCCACGAGCTGACCGATCTGTCGGCCGGGCTGGCCAGCGTGGGAAACCGCAAGACGCCGTTTCCGTTGCCGCACGGCCGAGGGACGAGGCTCATCACGGCGGATCGGGCATCGATCCGCGCGGCATGCCGAAGGGGCGCGACAT
>NZ_RZOM01000865.1:0-2681 GCF_003999175.1 Mesorhizobium sp. M7A.F.Ca.ET.027.03.2.1
CAACTGTATTAAAACAGGGCAATTCCCCCGACGGAGCGGACAATGGCGATCTCGCAGAAGACCCTTGAAACCAGCCACGGCAAGATCGCGGTTCGCCAGACCAGTGGCGAAGGCGCCGCTGTCATGCTGATCCACGGCAATTCATCTTCCAGCGCCGTTTTCCGCAACCAGTTGGACAGCCCGTTGGGCGAGCGCTACCACCTCATCGCTCCCGACTTGCCCGGCCATGGAGCGTCCGCCGATGCGATCGATCCGGAGCGTTCCTACAGCATGGAAGGCTATGCCGATGCCATGACCGAAGTGCTCGGGCTGCTCGGCGTCGACAAGGCCATCGTCTTCGGCTGGTCGCTCGGCGGCCATATCGGGCTTGAGATGATCGACCGCTTTCCCGGCCTGCTTGGCCTGATGATCACCGGCACGCCGCCCGTCTCGCCCGAGCAGGTCGGCAACGGCTTCAAGCCGAGCCAGCATATGCACCTTGCCGGGCAGGAAACCTTCACTGACGCGGATGTCGAGGCCTATGCGCGCAGCACCTGCGGCGAGCCGTTCGAGCCGTTTCTCATCGACACGGTGGCGCGCACCGATGGAAGGGCGCGGCGCCTGATGTTCGAAAAGTTCGCGGCCGGCACCGGGCGGAACCAGCGCGAGATCGTGGCCGGCAAGACGCCGCCGATCGCCGTTCTGAACGGCATCGACGAGCCATTCGTCAACACCGATTTCGTCTCCGCTGTGAAATTCTCCAATTTATGGGAAGGCAAGGCCCATCTGCTCGACAAATCCGGCCACGCGCCGTTCTGGGATTCGCCGGATCGCTTCAATCCGGTCTTCGCCCGCTTCCTGGCAAGCTTCGACAGAGCGTAGGTCCGTCGGAAAACCGGCGCCACAGACCCCGCCCTCGAGACAGGTGGGTGACAATCGCGCGCATCTACCGTATATTGACATAAAGATATCCTTATGTGACATGAAAAGGCCTGTCGCCAAAGGGATAAAAATGTCGCAGAATTCTGCATCGCTGGACGCATTGTTCGGCCCCGTCGCGGCAAAACCGGACGGCTCGGAAGTGCTTGCCGCGCTGACAGCGGCGGCACGCGAGCGCATTCTCATCCTCGACGGCGCCATGGGCACGCAGATCCAGGGCCTCGGCTTTGATGAGGAACAGTTTCGCGGCGAGGCCTTCGCCGGCTGCGCCTGCCACCAGCAAGGCAACAACGATCTTCTGATCCTGACGCAGCCGAAGGCGATCGAGGAGATTCACTATCAATACGCCATCGCAGGCGCCGACATCCTCGAAACCAACACCTTCTCCTCGACCTCGATCGCCCAGGCCGATTACGGCATGGAGGATGCCGTCTACGCGCTGAACCGCGATGGTGCGCGGCTGGTGCGGCGCGCGGCGGTGAGGGCCGAGCAGGAAGATGGCAAGCGCCGTTTCGTCGCCGGCGCGCTGGGGCCGACCAACCGCACCGCCTCGATGTCGCCCGACGTCAACAATCCTGGCTACCGCGCCGTGACCTTCGACGATCTGCGCCTCGCCTATGGCGAGCAGTTGCGCGGCCTGATCGACGGCGGCGCCGACATCATCCTGATCGAGACGATCTTCGACACGCTGAACGCCAAGGCCGCGATCTTCGCAGCGGAAGAGATCTTCATCGAGAAGGGCGTGCGCCTGCCGGTGATGATCTCGGGCACCATCACGGACCTCTCCGGCCGCACGCTGTCGGGCCAGACGCCGACCGCCTTCTGGCATTCGGTGCGCCATGCCAACCCTTTCACCATCGGCCTCAATTGCGCGCTCGGCGCCAATGCGATGCGGGCGCATCTGGCCGAAATATCAGGCGTCGCCAACACCTTCACCTGTGCCTATCCGAATGCCGGCCTGCCCAATGAATTCGGCCGGTATGACGAGAGCCCGGAATTCATGGCCGCGCAGATCGAGGATTTTGCCAGGGAAGGCTTGGTCAATGTCGTCGGCGGCTGCTGCGGCTCGACCCCGGAGCACATCCGCGCCATCGCAGAGGCGGTGCGGAAGTATCCGCCGCGCGCCATTCCTGACATCACGCCGAAGATGCGCCTGTCCGGGCTGGAGCCGTTCACGCTCACCGAGGAGATCCCCTTCGTCAATGTCGGCGAGCGCACCAATGTCACCGGCTCGGCCAAATTCCGAAAACTGATCACGGCGGGCGACTATGTCGCCGCACTCGACGTCGCCCGCGACCAGGTCGCCAATGGCGCGCAGATCATCGACATCAACATGGACGAGGGTCTGATCGATTCGAAGAAGGCCATGGTCGAATATCTCAATCTGATCGCAGCCGAGCCGGACATCGCCCGCGTTCCTGTCATGGTCGACAGTTCGAAATGGGAGATCATCGAAGCCGGCTTGAAATGCGTGCAGGGCAAGCCGCTGGTCAACTCCATCTCGATGAAGGAGGGCGAAGAGGCCTTCCTGCATCATGCCAGGCTGGTCCGCGCCTATGGCGCGGCGGTGGTCGTCATGGCCTTCGACGAGGACGGCCAGGCCGACACCAAGGCGCGCAAGGTCGAGATCTGCACGCGCGCCTACAAGCTCCTGACCGAGCAGGCCGGCTTCCCGCCCGAGGACATCGTCTTCGATCCCAATGTCTTCGCCATCGCCACCGGCATCGAGGAGCACGACAATTACGGTGTCGACTTCATTGAGG
>NZ_RZOM01000866.1:0-2681 GCF_003999175.1 Mesorhizobium sp. M7A.F.Ca.ET.027.03.2.1
GGCTCAACCACTTCGGGGGTTGCGTTTGACAGCGGCGTTTGTGCATCGTTATCTCCAGCCAGATATGACGGCCCGGCGCGACGATGCGGTCAAGGAGAAAACCATGTCACACAATCTGCAGTTCTATATCGATGGCGCGTGGGTCGATCCTGTTGTGCCCAACGCTTTCGATGTCATCGATCCCTCGAATGAGGACGCCTTTGCGCAGATTTCGCTCGGCTCCAAGGCCGATGTCGACAAGGCGGTCGCCGCCGCCAAGCGCGCCTTCAACAGCTTTGGTTTCACCGAGGTTGGCGAGCGGCTCGACCTGTTGAACCGCATCATCGCGGTCTACAAGAAGCGCAGTGGCGATCTTGCCGTCGCTGTGTCACGCGAGATGGGCGCGCCGCGCCAGATGGCGTTGGACAGCCAGGTCGGCATCGGTCTTGCGCATCTGCAGAAGATGGCCGACGTGCTGAAGACTTTCGAATTCCGCCGCGTCAAGGGCAACCATCTGGTGGTCAAGGAGCCGATCGGCGTCGTCGGGCTGATCACGCCGTGGAACTGGCCGCTCAACCAGATCACCTGCAAGGTCGGCCCGGCGCTTGCTGCCGGCTGCACCATGGTGCTGAAGCCCTCCGAGATCGCGCCGCTCGACGCCATCATCTTCGCCGAAATCCTCGACGAGGCCGGCGTGCCGAAGGGCGTCTTCAACCTCGTCAATGGCGACGGTCCGGGTGTCGGCCAGGCGCTGTCCAGCCACCCCGACATCGACATGATGTCGTTCACCGGTTCGACCCGCGCCGGCATCCTGGTGGCCAAGGCCGCCGCCGACACGGTCAAGCGCGTGCATCAGGAGCTTGGCGGCAAGTCGGCCAACATCCTGTTCGGGGATGTCGACCTCGCAAGCGCCGTCAGCAAGGGCGTCGCCGGCTGCTTCAGCAACAGCGGCCAGTCCTGCAACGCGCCGACGCGCATGTTCGTGCCGCGCGACCGTCATGACGAGGCAGCCGGCTATGCCAAGGCGGCTGCGGAAAAGTTCACCGTCGGCCCCGCCGACGCCGCCGGCACCAAGCTCGGCCCGGTCGTCAGCCAGGTCCAGTTCGACAAGATCCAGGACCTGATCCAGGCCGGCATCGATGAAGGTGCGACGCTGGTCGCCGGCGGCCCCGGCCGTCCGGCCGAACTCAACCGCGGCTATTACGTCAGGCCGACGGTGTTCGCCGACGTCACCCACGACATGCGCATCGCGCGCGAGGAGATCTTTGGGCCGGTGCTGGCGATCATGCCTTATGACAGCGTCGACGACGTGGTGAACACCGCCAACGACACCGTCTATGGCCTCGCTTCCTACATCCAGGCCAAGGACATGAAGAAGGCGCGCGAAGTCGCGGCGCGCATGCGCACCGGCAATGTCTACATCAACTATCCCCAGTGGGACGCCGGCCTGCCGTTCGGCGGCTACAAGCAGTCCGGCAATGGCCGCGAATATGCCGAATACGGGCTCGAGGATTTCCTCGAGATCAAGGGCATCGCGGGGTATGAGGCGGCGGAGTAGAATTGGTCAGGGCGCGCCACGATATGTGGCGCGCTGTCCGTCCGGTATCGCCGAGGTCAGCGCCGCCCCTCATTGCCCTGCCGGGCATTTCTCCCCGTATAGTGACGGGGAGAAACACGCCGTCATGGAAGGTTTCGCCAATCTCCAATGTTGCAGAATGGGCGCCAGCGATGCGGCCATCTCCTTCTCCCCGTCACTATACGGGGAGAAGGTGCCGGCAGGCAGGTGAGGGGCGGCGCCGACTTTGGCGATTGGTGGCCTTCACAAGACGGAAGCCGTCATTGGGCCTGAAAGCGATTGGCCCTGCCTTGCTGATCTCCTTGCCAATTGGCAAATACATGCTATATATCTGCCAATAGAGAGGCAACAAAATGCAGCTTCAGTCCATTGTCACGACACCGGCCACGGTTGGCAGCGTCATATCGGATGACGAGGCCGGCGCGCTGGCGCGCACCACGGTCAATCTGTTCAAGGCCTGGAACCTCACCGACCTGGAGGCCTGCATCCTGCTCGGCGGCATGTCGGCGCGGACCTGGGCGCGTTGGAAGACTGGGGCGAAAGAAGGCGGCGTCGGCAGGATCGACCGTGACCTGCGCACCCGCATGGCGCACCTGATGGGCATCCATAAGGGCCTGCGCTATCTGTTCACGGAGCCGGCACGGGGCTACGCCTGGATCCGCAAGCCCAATGCCACCTTCGGCGGCCAGTCGGCCCTCGACCTGATGCTGCGCGGCGAAATCTCCGATCTCTCGGCGATGCGCGAATGGCTCGATGCGGAGCGTGGTGCATGGTGAGTGGACTTGCGGTCAGGCGCCCCGTCGACTGGCCCCAGACCTTCCGCATCATCCGCTCCATCCATCCGCCCATCGACCTCTTCGAGGACATTGCCGACCCGCGCGACTGGGAGGCGCTAGCCGCCGTAGAGGCGAAGACCAACCCGCGCATAAGGTTCGAGATCGGCGATCTCGGCAAGGTGTCGGCTGCAAGGCGGGTTTCCGGCCCCGGCGCCAGCTTCGTGATGGCGCCCTTCGTGCACTGTTCGACGCTGCGGCCGGGACGCTTCTCGGATGGCAGCTACGGCATCTACTATGCCGGCGACAGCGAGGACGTCGCGCTGGCCGAGACCATCCACCACCACCAGAAG
>NZ_RZOM01000867.1:0-2677 GCF_003999175.1 Mesorhizobium sp. M7A.F.Ca.ET.027.03.2.1
GTCGGAGCCGATCGTGCGGCTGGTCTATGAGCGCGGCGCGTTCGCCGCCAACGGCTCGACGCCGACAGTGGCGGCGATCCTGGCGATCTTCGGCCTCGGCCTGCCGGCTTTCGTGCTGATCAAGGCGTTCACCCCAGGCTATTTCGCCCGCGAGGACACGCGCACGCCGATGATCTTTGCCGCCATCTCGGTGGCGGTGAACGTTACCACGGCGCTGACGCTGTTTCCACGGATGGGCGCGCCCGGCATCGCTGTGGCCTCGGCCGTCGCCGGCTGGGTCAACGCGGTGATGCTGCTCGGCGTCTTGATCCGGCGCGGCCATTGGGGGCGCGACGTGCCGCTGGTGAAGCGCATTCCACGGCTGGTGCTGTCGGCGGCCGTAATGGGGGCGGCACTCTATTTTGCCGAGCACTGGTTCGCCGTCAGGCTAGGGCCGGGCTCGCCGCTGGCGGTCAAGGCGACGACGCTGCTGTCGCTGGTTGCCGGCGGAGCGCTGCTTTATTTCATCACCGCCTTCGCCACAGGCGGTGCCGATTTCGGCATGATCCGACGCAACGTCAAGCGGGGATCGGGCAAGTCGGCGCCACCGGTCGCAAAGACCGACCTGGACGAGTAGAGCGCCCGACACGCCCGCAGCGCCGTCTTGATCGCAGCGCCGTCTTCGTCCATAAGCGCGCCGTCGCAAGACTTTCGCCGCGCGCGGTTTCCAGCCGCGCGATTGGCTCCGAAAAGTCTGCAACTTTTCGGAATCACGCTTATACGGCCCTCCACAAGCCATGAGGACAATCATGACCGCCTTCAAGCCACTCGTCTTTTCCGGTGTCCAGCCGACCGGCAATCTGCACCTCGGCAACTATCTCGGCGCCATCAAGAAATTTGTTGCCCTGCAGGACACCTCCGATTGCATCTATTGCGTCGTCGACCTGCATTCGCTGACAGCCCAACTCGTTTATGAAGACCTGGCCGATCAGACGCGGTCGATCACCGCTGCGTTCCTGGCCTCGGGCATCGACCCGAAGAAGCACATCGTCTTCAACCAGTCGCGGGTCATGCAGCACGCCGAGCTCGCCTGGATCTTCAATTGCGTGGCGCGCATCGGCTGGATGAACCGTATGACGCAGTTCAAGGACAAGGCCGGCAAGGATCGCGAGAACGCCTCGCTCGGCCTGCTTGCCTATCCTTCGCTGATGGCTGCCGACATCCTGCTCTACCGTGCCACCCACGTGCCGGTGGGCGAGGACCAGAAGCAGCATCTGGAACTCACCCGCGACATCGCGCAGAAATTCAACAACGACTTCTCCGACCGCATCGCGGCCCTTGGCGTCGGCGTCGAGATGCAGGTCGGCGAAGAGACCGTCAACGGTTATTTCCCGCTGACCGAGCCGGTCATCGGCGGGCCGGCGGCGCGCATCATGTCGCTGCGCGACGGCTCCAAGAAAATGTCCAAATCGGACCCGTCGGATTTGTCGCGCATCAACCTGACTGACGATGCCGACGACATCTCGAAGAAGATCCGCAAGGCCAAGACCGACCCGGAAGCGTTGCCGAGCGAGCTGGACGGCCTGGCCGGCCGGCCCGAGGCGGAGAACCTGGTCGGCATCTATGCGGGTCTCGCCGAGATATCGAAGGCGGATGTACTCAAGGAATTCGCCGGTCAGCAGTTTTCCGTGTTCAAGCCGGCCTTGGCCGATCTTGCAGTGGAAAAACTGGCGCCGATCGCCAGCGAGATGCGCCGCATTTCGGATGACCGCGCCTATGTCGACGCTGTGCTCAAGGACGGCGGCGAGCGCGCCGGCGTGCTGGCCGAAGCGACGATGAAGACGGTGCGCGACATTATCGGCCTGCTGCAGGGCTGATCGCGACATCGGGTGCACTGGCACAAGGCCGGCGACTTGCCGCCGGTCCCCCGCAGTGGCAGATTGCGGCCGCACGACACCGAGTAGATAGACATGGTCTCCAAACGCCTCAGCCGCGAAGCCGGCCATCGCAGGAAATTCCTGACGATCATCGACGACACGCCGGAATGCGAGCGTGCCGTCGCCTATGCCTCGAAACGGGCGCAGAGCACCAGCGGCACGCTGGTGCTGCTCTATGTCATCGTGCCGGACGATTTCCAGCATTGGCTGGGTGTCGAGAAGATCATGCGCGAGGAAGCCAACGCCACCGCGCGCGCCGCGCTCGACAGCTATGCCAACAAGGTGCGCCAGAAGCTCGGCATCGAGCCCGAGATGGTGGTGCGCGAAGGCAAGCCGACGGAAGAGATCCACAAATTGATCGAGGAAGACCAGGACATCGCCATCCTGGTGCTGGCCGCCGGTGCGGGCAAGGAAGGGCCGGGGCCGCTGGTCGGCGCCGTGGCCGGCAAGGGTGCCGCCTTCCCGATCCCGGTGACTGTCGTGCCGCAGAACCTGTCGGACGAGGAAATCGACAGCCTGGCCTGAGATTCTGCTCTTCAGGTGATGCCGGTCCGATGATGGGCGCGAAAAAACATTCCGCCAGCCAGCTGTTCCGGCGATGCGTTTCGCTTGAATGTCCAGCCAATTGAGCCTATTTAGAATTGTTCCAAACTAGATGCCCAAACGGGCACGGAGACGGCCATGTTCATCCAGACCGAATCGACGCCAAACCCGGCGACGCTGAAATTCCTGCCCGGCAAGGAAGTGCTTCTGGAAGGCAC
>NZ_RZOM01000868.1:0-2662 GCF_003999175.1 Mesorhizobium sp. M7A.F.Ca.ET.027.03.2.1
GCGATAGGCATCGACCGGGCAGGTGTTGGTGTAGAGGCCGGTCACCGAGACGTCGAGCGCCTGGATATCGTAGACACCGGTCGACATGGTGACGCCGATATAGGGGATGAACGGGCCGTATTGCGAGATATAGGCGCCGATGTTGGCGAGCAGGTCCACCTTCATGCCGAGAAAGCGGCCGTCCTTGTCCAGCGCCATCTCAGCCGTGACGACATTGTCGCGGCCTTGCGCGTCGGTCAGGAAGTGCTCCGTGCGGTCACCGGCCCATTTCACCGGGCGGCCAAGCCGCTTTGCCGCTTCCAGCACCAGCGGATATTCGCGGTAGACGAAGCTCTTCGGCCCGAAACCACCGCCGACATCAGGCGTGATGACGCGCAGCTGGTCCTTCTTGATCTTGAACACGCTGGCCAGGATATACTGCATGGAGTGCACGCCTTGCGACCCGGTGGTCAGCACGAAGCGCTTCTCCTCGACGTTCCATTCGCCGATCGCGGAGCGCGGCTCCATGTAGTTGCACACCAGCCGGTTGTTGACGAACTCGATGCGGGTGACATGGGCGGCCTTGGCGAAAGCCGCTTCGCTCTTTTTCTTGTCGCCCATGTGGTAGCTGAAGGCGCGGTTGGAACCAAGCTCCGGCCAGACCAGCGGCGTGCCTTCGGCCAATGCCGTTGCCGTCCCGGAGGCCGCATCTTCGCCGTCATAGTCGACATCGATCAGTTCGGCGGCATCCTGCGCCAAGGCTCGGCTGTCGGCGACGACGAAGGCAACGGCATCGCCGACATAGTTGACGCGGTCGCCGCACAGGATCGGGATGTCGCGCGTCGGAGCCTTGGTGCCGTCCGGCTGTTCCTGCATGACGCCGGATTTCAGATCGCCGAGATGGGCAAGATCCTTGCCGGTCAGCACCAGATGGACGCCAGGTGCCGTCTTCGCCGCCTCGGTCGAACCGATGGTGAAGCTGGCCTTGGCGACCGGCGAGCGCAGGACATAGCCATGCAGGACGCCAGCCGGCTGGATATCGTCGGTATAGCGGCCCTGGCCCTGGATGAAGGCGGCATCCTCGCGCCGCAGCACGGATGCGCCCATGCCGAATTTCGGTGTGACGACGGTCATGGGTGCCTCGTGATGATGACAGGAGAAGGAACGCCTGAAATAGGCATTGCCTCAGTTTTGTCGAGGGGCCGTTTCGTGTAAAGAGCGCGGACTTCAAATTTCTTGGACCAGCGGACACAATCCGCCGCCAACGCAATCGACAGGAAAACCCACGGAATGCGCACGGACACCGGCCAGGTCTTCAAACTCGAAGACTATCGCCCCAACGACTACCTCATTCCGAAAACCGACCTTACCTTCCGCCTTTCGCCAGACGCAACGCGTGTCACCGCCGTCCTCACGATAGAGCGCCGTGACGACGTCTCCGTGTCGGCACCGCTGGTGCTCGACGGCGACGGGCTGACGCTTAAGCGCATCGAGATCGACGGCAAGAAGATAAAACCGGCGGATCTGCTGGCGACGCCTGACCAGCTGACCATCCTCAAGCCACCGGCGACGCGTCGCTTCCAGTTGCTCATCGAGACCGAGGTGGCGCCGGCGGGCAACGAAGCCCTGATGGGCCTCTACCGCTCGAGCCATGTCTACTGCACGCAATGCGAAGCGGAGGGCTTTCGCCGCATCACCTATTTTCTCGATCGTCCCGACATCCTGTCCGTCTACACGGTGCGCATAGAAGCAATGCGTGACGAAGCGCCGCTGCTCCTGTCCAACGGCAACCTGGTCGACAGGGGCGACCTCGGCGACGGCTGGCACTATGCAGTGTGGCACGACCCTTTCCCCAAGCCATCCTATTTGTTCGCGCTGGTGGCCGGCAATCTCGGCCAGCTTGCAGACAGTTTCGTCACGCTGTCGGGCCGCACGGTCGAACTCGGCATCTATGTCGAGCCCGGCAAGGAGAAGCTGGCCGGCTACGCGATGGATGCCCTGAAGCGGTCGATGAAATGGGACGAAGAGGCATTCGGCCGCGAATACGATCTCGACGTCTTCAACATCGTCGCCGTGTCAGACTTCAACATGGGAGCGATGGAGAACAAGGGCCTCAACATCTTCAACGACAAATATGTGCTGGCCGACCGGGAGACCGCGACGGACGCCGATTTCGCCAATATCGAGGCGATCATCGCGCATGAGTATTTCCACAATTGGACAGGCAACAGAATCACTTGCCGCGACTGGTTCCAGCTCTGCCTGAAGGAAGGCCTGACGGTTTTCCGCGACCACGAATTCTCCGCCGACCAGCGCTCGCGCGCGGTCAAGCGCATCGCCGAAGTGCGCACCTTGCGCGCCCACCAGTTTCCCGAGGACCAGGGCCCACTGGCGCATCCAGTGCGGCCGCGCCGCTACCGCGAGATCAACAATTTCTACACCGCCACGGTCTACGAGAAGGGCTCTGAAGTGGTGCGCATGATCCGCACAATTCTCGGTGCCGACGTCTTTCGCGCCGGCATGGACCTCTATTTCGAGCGGCACGACGGTGACGCGGCGACGATCGAGGATTTCATCAAGGTGTTCGAGGATGCGTCCGGCCGCGACCTGTCGCAGTTCGCGCTCTGGTATCATCAGGCAGGCACGCCGAACCTGACGATCAGTTCGACGCACAATCCGGCGG
>NZ_RZOM01000869.1:0-2658 GCF_003999175.1 Mesorhizobium sp. M7A.F.Ca.ET.027.03.2.1
TGCCACGCACAGGCGACGACGATACTTTGTTGCGGTTTCCGATCCTGATCGGCGACATCGGCGGCACCAATGCGCGCTTTTCGATCGTGCTCGACGCCAATTCCGAGGCAGGCGAGCCGACCATTGTCCAGACGGCGAACTACAACACCATCGACGAGGCGATCCAGGCGGCCGTGCTCGACCGCTCGTCGGTGCGTCCCAATTCGGCGGTGCTGGCGGTGGCTGGCCCGGTCGACGGCGACGAGATCGAGCTGACCAACTGCCCCTGGATCGTCAAGCCGAGGAAAATGTTCGCCAGCCTCGGCCTGAGCGACATCGTCGTGCTCAACGATTTCGAGGCGCAGGCGCTGGCCGTCGTCGCGCTCGGCGAGGAGCACATGGAAAAGATCGGCGGCGGCACGCCGGAGCCCAATGCCGGGCGCGTCGTGCTCGGTCCAGGAACCGGGCTCGGCGTCGCCGGGCTGGTCCACGCGCTGCACCACTGGATACCGGTCCCCGGCGAGGGCGGCCATATGGACATCGGCCCGCGCACACCGCGCGATTTCGAGGTTTTTCCGCATATCGAGAAGCTCGAAGGCCGCGTTTCGGGCGAGCAGATCCTGTGCGGACGCGGTCTGGTCAATGTCTACAGGGCGGTAGCCAAGGCGGACGGCAAGCCGTCGCCCTTCACCACGCCGGCCGAGATCACTGCCGCGGCACTTGCGAAAACCGATCCGGTTGCAGAGGAAGCGCTGGAGATCTTCGTCACCTGCCTTGGGCGCACCGCAGGCGACCTTGCTCTGGTGTTCATGAGCCGCGGCGGCGTGTTCCTCACCGGTGGCATCGCGCAGAAGATCGTGCCGGCGCTGAAAGCCGGCAATTTCCGGGCCGCTTTCGAGGACAAGGCGCCGCACAGCGCGATGATGCGCACCATGCCGGTCTACGTCATCACCCACCCGCTGGCCGCACTTCTGGGCCTTGCCGCCTATGCCAGGAACCCCTTGCTGTTCGGTGTCCAGACGGAGGGCCGGCGCTGGCAGGCCTGAAAGCCAGCGAAGCGCTCGCGCCCCGCGACGAAGTTAATCAGGTGCGGGCATAGGCAATCAGGCCGCAGGGCGTTAAGAGGGGTGCCGAATTTGCAGCCCCGGTCCCACGAGGCGGAAAACCACAAAGCGCTCCCGATTTGACACTTGAAGCTCCAAACAAACAAAAAGCCCGGCCCGGCGAGGTCACAGCGGTGCTCCGCCGCATCCTCGCTGAAAACGGCAAAGAGTATCGCTGGACCTATGTCGTCGCCGTCTCTTGCCTGCTGATCGTTTCCGGCACCACTGCCTTCACGGCGTGGATCATGGCCCCGATGATCAACCAGATCTTCTACGAACGACGCGGCGATATGCTCTGGTTGATCTGCGCCGGTTTCATGGGGGCCTCCCTGCTGCGCGGCTTCGCCGGTTACGGCCAAGCAGTCGCGTTGGCCAGTATCGGCAACAATCTGGTCGCGCGCTACCAGAAGCGCAGCTTCGACCATCTGATGAAGCTCGGCGTCAACTTCTTCAACGATACGCGTTCCGGTCGGCTGGCGGCACAGGTCAGCGAGAATGTCGGCGGCGTTCGCGATCTGCTGTCGCTGACACTGACCTCCATCAGCCGCGACGCGGTCACGCTGGTCGCTCTCGTCGGCGTGATGATCTATCAGGATCCGGTGTTGTCGCTCAGCTCGCTGCTGATCGGCCCTCCACTGATCTGGGCCGTCGTCTATATCACCCGCCGACTGCGGCGTATCAACCGGGAATCCGTCCTGATCAATTCGCGGCTGAACGGGTCCGTGCAGGAAGCCACGCAAGGCATCGCCATCGTCAAGGCCTTCACCTTGGAGGCCGAGCTGGCGCGCCGCATCGGCATCATGGCGGACACGGCCGAGCAGCGTAACAACAAGATCGCCCGCGTCTCGGAGCGGCTGTCGCCGATTTCCGAGATTCTGGGCGGTCTCGCCATCACCGCCGTGCTTGCCTATTCCGGCTACCGGGCGCTGTATCTTGGGCAGCCGCCGGGCGCGGTTTTCTCCTTCATCACCGCACTGATCATGGCTTACGATCCGGCAAGACGCCTGGCGCGCACACAGGTGGGCATGGAACGTGCCCTGGTCAACGCGCGCATGATCTACGAGTTGCTCGACCTGGAGCCGAAACAGGGCGACGCACCCGATGCCGTCGAGGCGAGGATCACCACCGGCGAGGTGCGTTTCGACAATGTGACGTTCGGCTACAGCGCCGACATGCCGGTGCTTAGGGACCTGAGCTTTACCGCCGCGGCCGGCAAGGTGACGGCGATCGTCGGTGCGTCGGGCGCCGGCAAATCGACGCTGGTGGCGCTCTTGCAGCGCTTCTACGACGTCGATCGGGGCAGCATCGAGGTCGATGGCCAGGACATCTCGAAGGTAACCAAGCATTCGCTGCGGCAGTCGATCGCCTATGTGGCGCAGGCGCCCTATCTTTTCGAAGGCACGATCCGCGACAACATCCGCTACGGCCGTCTGTCGGCCACGGACGCCGAGATCGAGCAGGCGGCGAAACAGGCGGCAGCCGACGAGTTCATCCGCCAGCAGCCGCAAGGTTACGACACGCCGGTCGGCGAAGGCGGCTCGACCCTTTCCGGCGGCCAGCGCCAGCGCGTCTCGAT
>NZ_RZOM01000086.1:0-10383 GCF_003999175.1 Mesorhizobium sp. M7A.F.Ca.ET.027.03.2.1
CATCTTGCACATGGCTCCTGCCGTCACGAAGGCGAAATTGTTTCCTCTGAAGGTCCCGCTATGTTCTCCGGGCTTCCATATGTCCAAGTCGGGTCGAATCAGAACGATGGACAACGGACTACCTGAACCGCTTAGGGACTTAGAAAGACACACAATATCCGGTACGATTTTTGCAGACTCGAATGAGAAGAAGTCGCCAGTTCGGCCCGCACCTGCCTGGATGTCGTCGACGATAAAAACAATGCCATGCGTGCGGCAAATGCGCTGAATTTCCATGAGCCAAGCTGCAGATGCGGCGTTCATGCCGCCTTCCGCCTGGATGGTCTCCAGTATAATTGCGGCAGGCTTTTCTATGCCGCTCCCCGGGTCGCTCAAAACGTGGTCGATGTAACTGGCGGAATCGAAAGCTTGGCTCGAATAGCCGTCATAGGGAACACGGATCACATCGTGGCGAGCAACGCCTCCCAGTTCCCTGGTTGAGGCCGAGCCCGACACCGCTAGAGAGCCGAGCGACATGCCGTGAAACGCATTCGTAAAGGCCATGACGCTCGAGCGGCCGGTGTATTTTCGCGCCAGCGCCAGCGCCGCTTCGTTGGCGTTCGTGCCGGTCGGCCCGGGAAACTGAATCTTGTACGAAAGGCCTCTGGGTCTCAGGATCCAATCGACGAACCCTTCAATGAAGTCACGCTTTGCCGCCGTATGCATATCAAGCGACAGAAGAATGTTCTCACCGACGAGATATTCAATCGCAGGCGCCATGATATCCGGATTATTGTGCCCGTAATTGAGCGCCCCGGACCCGACGAGGAAGTCGATATATGCGTTACCGGTCTCGTCCCAGATGGTGGCCCCAAGCGCCCTCGCAAAGACCGCGGGAAACGACCGACCATAGCGACGAACGTTGGACTCATGGGCCGTGAAAGGGTCGGTGTTCATATTAAGTCCTCTGCACATAGGTCGTTCAAAGAAGAGAGCTGTTTAATGGCTAGTGGTTTGCGGTAGATGTTCGTCGTTTAACATTGAAAAGCAGAATGCCTGACGAAGCTTTGGTTGGTCGGTGATGCCAGGATCCTCATCGAATATTGTTGGGTTGCGTTGCCCTCCATTCGGATGCCTTCGGAGAATGTGCTGCAACAAGATGGCTTCTAAAGCTTCCGCGAAAGCACCGCTACTATGGCATCAGGTAGTTGACGTACCCATCCATCGCTACCCATAGCGCCTCCGGACAATGAATGGGTCCAAGGAGATCAGCAGGGTCGCGTCGCCAGAGGTTGTGTAGCTCGGCGGTAGCGAAGCCGCTCGCGAGCGCGCTCCTCAATAGCGCCGTAGCGAGCGAGCGGCTTTGCGGCGGTCACCGATATTCGCCGTTCAACCTCGGGCTGCGGACACCAACCTGATTCAAGAAACTATTTGATGACCGATGACACAGCGAAAGCCGCGCTCTCTTGGAGAAGACTGCGGATTCCGATCTCTTGCGCGAGATGATTGGCCCGAGCCGCCGGGTCAAGAGGGCGGGCCGCCGTGGGCGCCCTTGACGGAAAGCCCGTTAGTAGGCCAGGCGGAAGCAACCGGGAGACGTGCTGGCGAAGGGCCGCATCGATTTCGAGAACGTCCACTACCGCGACGGCAACCATCCCCGGCCGCAGCTGGGGCTGCTGCCTTCAGGCGAGTCGAAAAGGAGATCGTCCCAGAGGGTGAAGGCGTTGACGAGGTGGCCGTGAGTAAGCAATCAAGCGCTGATCGGGATCGACGAACGCTATTTCCGTCCGACCGAGGTTGACCTGTGATCGGCGTTACCCCAAGGCAGGCAGGCCGACAAGCTCGGTTGGAAGGCGAAGACCACTTTCGATGTGGTCGAGGCCCACTGCCGCGCCTCACGCGAAAACACGATGGCGTCGCGAGCAGGTGCATTTGTCGTGGGGCCATCCGCATTGCCAGGCACGCCCTCTCGGCCGGCATCCGCCCAGGTCCGGTCGTTTGGATCGGCGAATTCACACATTCTGCAAAGCAGAAAACCATCCGCTCCATTCATGCGGTCGACGATTTCGCGAAAAACTGGCTTTTCAAACAGATCGGAGTAACCCTCATATAGAAGGTTGCCCAATACGTGACTCCGTTCAAAATCCATGGAGCACAGGGTGACGTCGCCGTTTGGAAGAAGAACATTCCGATACTGTCGTTCGTCCACGCAGGTTAGGGCTCCGAGCACTGGCTGACGTGGTGCAACGATCTTAGGGTCGACGCTTCCACCCCTACTGCTCACCGGCCGCGCTTTTATCAGTGCTTCGGTAGGAATAATGTCGGCTATATCTGGGTGGGGCTCGCCCAAGGCCACGAATCGGATCAAGGGGATGTCCGCGTCGACGAGTTGACGAACCAGATCGCGATACTTGTCTCCGACCAGGCGGCTGTTCATGTAGGTGCCGTCATCGAAAACATGGACCACGAATACGCCCAAGCGCAAGGCTTGCAATCGCTGCAGGTCCTGCCCGTTCATTCCCACCAGCGTCGTAAAAATCCTGATGCCATGGCCTTTGGCGAAGGCGTGCTCCACCATTTCGGTGCAGTCCGGATTGAGCCAAGGTTCGGAGTATCCCGCAAAACCAATGTCGACGGAAGTCGGTACGCGGGCCAGACACCGCTTGAAATCTTCAAGACCCAGATGACTCGCATGAGACACTTTTCTTTGCCGGACCGCGAACTTGTCCTGGGGACAATATGAACATCCTACGACACATCCCGTGGTCGTCGTTATCTCCAAAACCCTGCCGGCTGTGTTTGCTGAGCGAAGTTCCGGTAAAATCACTGGTGATTACTCCCATCTACCTCCTGCGAAGCGCCACGATAGTGTACGTGTGCCTTTGGCTTTCTGACACCGCCTGTTGATCCACCGCGGCAACGCGGCCATCTACCCTTTTTCGCAGCCTAAGCCGACCGGTTCGCCGATTTGCCGGGCCGACTCTTCACAAACTTCCAGCGCGTCGGACCAGAGACAGCATTGCAATTTTCGAGGCATCACTCGCTCCGGAGATGTAGCCTCAATCGTCGATCGCTGGCCCGTCGCCGAGATGCGCGCGCAGCACCCTCGAACCCGCCGGAGAGAAGCTTTCTGGATGAGGTCGATCATCCCTTACGTCGAGCGAGTTCCGTGTTCTCATGCGGCTTAACCCTCACACTATATTGCCGCACCTCGACCAGCAAAGGCCGTGCCAGTGCCCTTGGCGCGCAGTTACTGCGTGATAGGCTTCGAAAAGCCCGACAGGCCCAAGACGCTCCGCTGTTTTGAACCCGACATGTTTTCTGACGGCTGTCAGATTTTGGACACACATCACTCATGCGTCAGTCGCTTAAGACAGAATGGCGTGCTGAGTTCTGCAAATTCGCTGAGAGCGGGCGGTCATGACAGGGTGGTGCTCAACGTCACCGATTCCCTGGAAGGAACGCCGCCATGATCAAGACGGAAAGTAAGACCGCCAGCGCTGCCGTCAAAGACATTCTGCTTTGAAACCCGGATAGATCGAACGAGGTGGGTGATGCAGGAGGTGCTCGAGGCCGAGATGGACGAGGCGCTGGGGCTTCGAAGAGCGAGCGCACGCCGGAGCTCTCGGCTATCACGCGCGCTACTACGGGCGGAGAACTAGCTGCGCACCTACGGCGGTTCGATAATCCCAAGTTTCAAAGCTTTTACAACAGCTACCGTTCTGCTGGTCGCATCCAACTTCCGCATTACATTTTTTAAATGGAAATCTATCGTATTTCGTGATCTGCCTAAAATAGTTCCTATTTCCCATGACGATTTTCCTTTCGACACCCAATCAATGCAATGTATTTCTCTCGGAGACAGGTTATGTACTCGTTCCGACGCAGTCGTAGTGTCGAACTTCGTAACCATCCGATGAAACCGCAGCGCGGCCATTTGCAGGTAGGTGATCGTTCTATTCTGCAATTCGCAGTCCGAGGATTGAGCAAAACTCACAAACCTAAAGCTGTCACCAGGGCCATGTAATGGGACGGTAACGCCTGACCTCAAGCCGAATGTTGCTGCTTCGTCCAAGACGCGGCGTCCATCTTCAGTTATGCTTTCATCGGTATACACCTCGCTCCATCGAAAGGGCCCCGCCTCCTTTCGACCTTTCTTGATGAGTGGGTCTATTTTGGCATAGCCCATTCTCGAGTAGCGCTCCTGCCATTCAGCAGGATAATTCCACATCACCACAGAACCCTCTCGGTTCGGCTTGAAAACCCCCTGTTTTGATGCGAGCGGGCCATAGGCAATCCACGGGCAATCGAACTTCAGCGCAAACGCAGACATCCGTTCGAACAACTGTTCGGATTGAGCGATATCATCAGTCATCTCGAGGAATAGGTCTAACTCCACCTGCGGGAGTTCCATGATGCCTCCTTCATTGCGTTCTCATCGGTGCAAAGTTTGCTCCAGCCCAGCCTCGCAACATCCGAAGTCAACGGGACTCGAGCCGGAGTTCCTTTCGCCACCTGGAGTACCCTCAAGAGTCGTGCCAGCTTGCGAGCGAAGCTTCTTCTTCAGGTCGTCAATCGACTGGGGGAGGTACCCAGGAGGCGAACCGAACAGCACTGTGTCGGGGAGCGCACAATCCGACAGTCGAGCATTCGATTGACGGAATATGGGCAGGAACGTATTCGCGGCGCGCTTTTGAAATCAGCACCTAAGTCCCGGGCCTGAGAAAGCTGCATGGCAACTGTACTTATTTGATCGAGGCAACGTGATGCACTCACTCCGCTTATCGGATGGAGAAAGAACAAGTTCACAATTCAATCGATACGTCGACCTTCTTTTCCAATCTCCCGAGCTGGGCAGCCGTAGCAAAAGTATTCGACTGGATCGCGGCTGACTTTCTCCAGGCTCGGTAACCTGCTGAATTTGTCCTTCGGATGTTCCCGCTCAGTTGGCACGACTTTTGAACATCACCGTCGTGAGGCGGCAGGAGCTGCCCGCCAAAATTGATGCTGTTATGGGGGAGGTCGAAAATTCTAGTTTTGTCTTTTAACGTCTTTGGGACCGAGCGTGTTGATGCGCCCGCTTGGAAACTATGAAACGTTTCCCCGTCCATGGACGCGGCGCCACTGGTCGCCACGTACTCGCCTTCACTGTCCGCCACTGGAGCCGGCAGCCGGTGCGGCTCGCGATCATCACGGCTGCGATGCTTGCCTCCACGCTGGCTGACGTGCTGATGCCGGTCTATTCAGGTCGTCTCATCGATGCTGTTGCAGGCGGCGCTGCTGTGGCAGCACCAGCCTGGCATTCGGCCCTTGCAGCCTTCTCTGTACCGATTGCGCTTGCGCTCGTTGCCATCGCCATGCGCCACATCGCCGTCATTGGCCTGAACGATCTTTTGCTGAAGATGATGTCCGATGTCGCGAACGAAGCGTTCTATCATGTCCAGCGCTTTTCGACAGACTGGCATGCGAACAGCTTCGCCGGCTCGACAGTGCGCAAGATAACGCGCGGCATGTGGGCGCTCGACCCTCTAAACAGCACAATATTGGTCGCGCTGTTCCCGTCCTTTATCATCTTGGTAGGTTCGACGGCGCTGCTCGGCTGGCACTGGCCGGTCATGGGCGTGATCTTTGCTTGCGGCTCTCTGATCTATCTAGCGTTTTCGATTTCGCTGTCGCTCAGCTATGTCGCGCCGGCGGCGAGCCTTGCCAACCAATGGGACACAAAGCTCGGCGGCGCGCTTGCGGACGCGGTCAGTTGCAACGCTGTGGTCAAAGGCTTCGGCGCCGAGGTTCGCGAAGACCAGCGGCTTGAAAATATCATGACCAAATGGCGGCACCGCGCGCGCCGGAGTTGGGTGCGCGGAACGATCGTCGACTCAACCCAAGGCGTCACTTTGGTTGCGCTCAGGGTGGCGGTGGTCGGATATGCCCTGCTTCTGTGGTCGCATGGACAGGCAACGCCGGGCGAGATAGCCTATGTTCTCACGTCCTTCATCGTCCTGAAGGGCTATCTGCGTGATGCCGGCATGCATGTCCGCACCGTGCAACGCTCGGTTAATGATATGGAAGAACTGGTGGCCATCCACAATCAGCAGCTGGATGTTGCGGATCGTCCAGAGGCCAAGCCGATCCGGATCACGACGGGCCGCATCGATTTCGAGAACGTCCACTTCCGTTACGCCAACCATCCCCTGCCGATCTATAGCCAATGTTCGCTGTCGATTGAGGCTGGCGAAAGGGTTGGGTTGGTTGGACCTTCCGGTTCCGGCAAGTCAACATTCGTGAAGCTCATCCAGAGACTCTACGACCTGAGCGGCGGCCGGATCCTGATAGACGGCCAGGACGTCTCCGAGGTGACCCAAGAGTCGCTCCGTTCGCAGATCGCGATCGTGCAGCAGGAGCCTATCCTGTTTCACAGGTCGCTTGCCGAGAACATCGCCTATGGCCGGCCTGGCGCGAGCCAGGCCGAAATCGAGCAAGCGGCACGGCTGGCCAGTGCGCATGACTTCATCGCGCCCCTGCCGAAGGGCTATGGGACATTGGTCGGCGAAAGAGGTTTGAAGCTCTCCGGCGGCGAGCGCCAGCGCGTGGCGATCGCGCGCGCCTTCCTGGCGAACGCGCCGATCCTTATTCTTGACGAGGCCACATCGAGCCTCGATTCGGAATCCGAGGTGCTCATTCAACAAGCGGTGGATCGGTTGATGGTGGGTCGAACCACACTCGTCATCGCACACCGGCTGTCGACGGTCCGCTCGCTCGATCGGCTGCTCGTCTTCGACCGTGGCCGCATCATGGAGGACGGCGATCATGCCGCGCTGATCGATCTCGATGGTGGCATTTACCGCCGCCTCTTCGAACGGCAGGCGTTGGAACTAGCGATGGGCCTGGCCTGAGCGCCAAGTATCAGGATCGAGTGCCCGACCGCGAGAGCGCCCATTCCCGGTACAAAATGTATCGCCGTCTCACGACATCCCAAATCTAGCCCGGTCGACGTATATTGGGAAGCACATGGAGGTGTCCGCTGAAACCGACTCCCATCCAAAAAAACATAAGGTACCGTCCATCATACTCCTGTTTCGCTTGCATTGCGCAGAACTTAAGCTCGTTAATTTTCGCTTAGAAAATTCTAGAACTATACTGCAAGAGATCCTCCGAAATCCTAGACCTCTTTCATACCGGGCACAACGCAAACGTTTCGCTCAGGTTGCAACCTAAGCTGTCAAACACCTTTTAAGAGAGCGGTGTCCAATGAAGTCCGGCTTGGCAAACCTGCGCAGGTTCTACTGTGGCAGACTGAGCTTCGCCATTCGGCCTCCATCGATCGTCCACACCTGACCGGTGATAAACGAGGATTCTGGCGAAGCCAGCCAGACTACGAGGTTCGCGACCTCCTCCGGCTTCCCCGTTCGCCCAATTGGATGGATATTACCGATCTGCTGGCGAAAGCGCTTGGGGTCCGGCATGCTCTCGATGAAATCCAAGTTCAGGTCGGTGTCGATCCAGCCAGGCGCGACAGCGTTGCAGCGCACACCTTCGGCGCCGTGGTCGATCGCAACCGCGCGGGTGAGACCGTGGAGACCAGCCTTGGAGGCGCAATAGGCCGCGTGTTTCGGGTTGGATCCCAGCCCCTCGATCGATCCGACATTCACGATCGCGCCGCCAGTGGACCGCAGGTGAGGCATCGCCGCCTTTATCAGCACGAATGGGGTGGTCAGATTTATGGCGATCGTCCTCTCCCAATCTGCTAGGCTCATATCTTCGACGAGCGCCTCCTGCATGACCCCGGCGTTGTTTACCAGGACATCGAGCCGTCCCGCCCGTTCGACAACCGCTTTGATAGCATGAGCCGCCTTGGTCGGAGCTGTGAAGTCGACCGAAATGGCCTCGAATTCCCGGTCCTCACCACGTTGAGCGGTGAACACGCGAGCGCCCTCGTCCCTTAGACGTCGCGCAGTCGCAAGACCGATGCCGCTACGCCCGCCCGTCACGAGAGCCACCTTACCTGCAAACCTTTTATCCAACTGCCTTTCCACCCTTCACTTCGACGAGCGACATGCATAGGCAGCGGGACATCGCGTGAGGCACGATGGTCTGGGCGATGCCACCGCCTCTGCGATCTGCCGAGCGGACTAGCTTGCCAAGCTCTGCCCCTATCCGCAGGATCGACGGGGAAGCGGTGAAGACGCTTCCCCGGTTCTGCTACCTCAAACCCAGATGCCATCCCGCTGATCGAGACCCGCGGCTTCCTTCCCCCCGCCGAAGTTCCCCCCGACGACTGGCTTCTGCAGCGGCGGAAGCGGAGTATTACATACTCAGGATCCGGCAAGCCGAGCCTTGCTTGTGTCATTCTAATCGTAAGCACCAGCAACTGCCCTGAGAATGCACAAAAGGTTTCGCTAGGGTTAAAACCAGTTTATGCCTCGCGCAGTCGTGCGCAAGCTGTTCGGACCTGCGACATCGCCTTATTTCGGAACCAGCTGGCGGTTTGGTGAGTACCGGCACACGGGCTCCTTGTCCGGGTGCAGCAGAACTCGTAGGCCTCCGTTGCCTTGCGCCAAGCTCCTGGAGTAATGCGGGCATGGCTGTTCTAAAACATCCCAGGACGTACCCCCGGGCCTCGTAGGCGTATGCGCGGTCTGCAATCAGGTCGATCGTTCGACGACCTTCGAACGATCGCAGCCCGTACGTCTCTATTTCGCGATAAGCCTCTGCTTGACAGCGCCTTGGCGGCAACCTCAGCTTTGAACGCGCTCTGTTGGGGTATGAATGCGGCCCACCGAGAGCGCTGGCTGGCGCTTGCCGAGTAAACTCTGCCATGCAGAATCTCAGTCTCCTGCGACTGGCAGCCAACCAGCTGGGCCGGTATTGATTCGGGCCTGGCCGAGCTCGACGCGGGTGAGATCGTTGAGCGGGCGATCTTGGCCGTGGAGCTGACGCTCGAGGAATTGCCGAACCCGCGCAAGACGACCTGGAGAGCGAGTATGCCAGGCTGGAAGTTAACAGGCTGCCCAGCAATTGAGGGGGACCCGACGGGTGCAACACCTGTTTTTTCTTCCAGGGGGAACTCGGCCCTGCTATGGCCGATCCTACCGCACGTCGCTGATCAGCGACCGGACTTTCGAGAAGCGGCAGTGCGCCTTTCGTCCGGTCAGCCTTTCTCCTGACGCAAACACATGCGGATCGCCGCGGACGGGGAAAGTCGTCCCGCGTCCCGTCCTGCGGCCTGCGCTTTGCTGACGCTCCTACGGCTGTCCCGTTCACCGCCCGAGGCAGGGGCGAATTTCCTCCGTCCTACGCACGACAACCGTCCGCTGTTGCGGACGCGCGCGGGACTGCCGGTTTCCCTGTTGGAGGGCCGACAGTCGCTGGCTCGGAGGTTAACCGGAAACGGGTGCGTCGAGGACCAGCGATCCTGTGCGCCATCCGCTGATCGTATGGCTCCCTGGCGGTTCTTCTTCGCTGCGCTAGCGCTTCAGCAGCTTCAACAATGATGCACGTCGGCTTCATCATCTTCAGCGGCTGGCGCTTGAACCCGGCAACACCACACGGTGGACACAAGCGCCGCTCCGCCAGGTAGCAAGGGAAATCGAACCTATGTAACCGACCACTCAATTAAGCCGACGGCCCGCTGAAGTATCGCCTCCGTCCGAGCGATGTCAGGCGAGCTGGCGGTCACATATCCGATTAAGTCTCGGTGATCGCCTCTCCTTTTGATCGTGGTGTTTGGTTCAAGGTAAAGCTTCACTTTGGCGACGCCAGGTACAGCAGCCGCCCGGCTGACGCCATCGATCCAATCGAGAACGCCGTCCCGTTCAGGAACTAGGAATTGCGCAGCAGCAGTTTCTGAACGGGTTCCGCGCAAATCGCCCTCATCGCCGATCACGAGTTTAATGTGCTCTCGGATAAGATTGATACCGCAAGCTAGCTCAACTAGCTCAACACCGGGCGAGCCCGACATACGCGGATTTACTTCAATGACGACCGGCCCATGTGCCGTCCACCTGAGTTCAACGTTGGTCGGACCCCAGTGAAGGTCGAGAGCCTGTAAACACCTCAGTGAAACATCGGCGATGCGCTCATCCTCTTCATTGGTAAGCAAGGCCGGATAGGCGCATCTATTATATACGAAATGCGGCGAGGGACCGAATTCGAGAGAGGCGATTCCAATGACGTCATCTCCCATCATCTCCACCCAATAATGAAAGCCTTTCACAAATTGTTCCACTAATATTCTTGCTGGGGACTGCCATGTACTCCACCTGCTTGATAGATAAGCAGTATGCTGGATTAGCTCCTCGCTACTGCCGCACAATCGGACCCCCTCGCTGCCGCCGGTGTCCGTGGCTGGTTTTACAATTACAGGAAAGCCGATTTTAGCGGCAGAGCTTACAACCTCGCTCGCAT
>NZ_RZOM01000870.1:0-2652 GCF_003999175.1 Mesorhizobium sp. M7A.F.Ca.ET.027.03.2.1
GATTCACATCGTTGATGAATCGCCGCTGGCCTTGGTTTGGCGCGGCGCCGCCGAAAGACGAGTGCGCATAAAACACCGGCAAAAGCGTCAGGCCGATACCTGTTTCGCCGGCCGCCGCCGCGATGCGCTCGGCCATCTCGGCAAGATTGGCGTAGGATTTTCCATCGCGGTCGTGATGCAGATAGTGAAACTCGCCGACGCGGGAAAACCCGGCCTCCAGCATCTCGACATAGAGTTGTGCTGCAACCGCCTCGACCTGATCGGGCGTCATCGACAGGGCAAAGCGGTACATCACCTCGCGCCAGCTCCAGAAACTGTCGGCGGAGGGGCCGCGAAGTTCGGCAAGGCCGGCCATGCCGCGCTGGAAGGCGTGGCTGTGCAAATTGGGCATGCCGGGCAACAGGATCGCGTGGCGTTCGTCGCCGGCTGCCGCTGCGGCGCCAGGCTGAACGGCCGTGATGCGTCCCTCGGCCAGGGTGAGCCGCACATTATCGCGCCAGCCATCGGGAAGGAGCGCCTGTTCCGCAAAGATCGCTGCCACTTTTCTCTCCGGTTCTCTGTCTCTCATGCGATGATGGCACTTGCAGTGCGTTTCAATATGTATATACATAATCGTCATCGATTGAAACGGAAAAGATGATGGCTGGACAGAACAAAAGCCGGGCAGGGGATCTTCGTCTGTGGCGCAATGCGCGGCTCGCGACCATGGCCGAAGGGTCGGCCCGACTAGGGGTTGTCGAACATGGCGCGGTCGCTGCGCGTGACGGCCGCATTGTCTATGCCGGCCTCGAGTCGGAGCTGCCCCCAACACTTGCCCAGGGCGCCGAGACGGTCGATTGCGAGGGCCGCTGGATCACGCCTGGCCTGATCGACTGCCACACCCATCTGGTCCATGCCGGCAACCGCGCCAACGAATTCGAGATGCGGCTGGCCGGCGCCACCTATGAAGAGGTCGCCCGGGCCGGCGGCGGCATTGTTTCGTCGGTCAAATCCTTGCGCGCCGCCAGCGAAGATGAACTGGTCACTCAATCGCTGCCGCGCCTCGATGCGCTGATCGCCGAAGGCGTGACCACCGTCGAGATTAAGTCCGGCTATGGCCTCGACCTCGAAAACGAGAAGAAATCGCTGCGTGCAGCCCGCCAACTGGGCGCGCAACGGGCGGTGACGATCCGCACCACCTTCCTCGGCGCTCACGCGCTGCCGCCGGAAGCCAAGGGCGACAAGGACTACTTTATCGATCTGGTCGCCAATAAGATTCTTCCATCGGTTGCCGCCGAGGGGCTGGCCGATGCCGTCGACGGTTTCTGCGAAGGCATCGCCTTTTCGCCGGAACAGATGGCGCGCGTCTTCGATGCGGCCAAAGCAGCAGGCCTGCCGGTCAAGCTCCATGCCGACCAACTGTCCAACCTGCATGGCGCCGAACTCGCCGCCCGTTACGGTGCGCTGTCGGCCGACCATCTCGAATACACCGATGATGCCGGTGCAGCGGCGATGGCCAAGGCCGGAACCGTGGCGACGATCTTGCCCGGCGCCTACTATTTCATTCGCGAAACCAAGAAGCCGCCGATCGGCCTGTTTCGCCAGCACGGCGTCAAGATGGCTGTCGCCACCGACAACAATCCCGGCACTTCGCCGCTGACCTCACTGCTTCTGACCATGAACATGGCCGCGACCCTGTTCGGCCTGACCGTCGATGAATGCCTTGCCGGCGTCACCCGGGAGGCCGCCCGCGCGCTTGGTTTGCTGGGAGAAATCGGCACGCTTGAGGTCGGAAAATCCGCCGACCTGGCGATCTGGAACATCGAGCGCCCCGCCGAACTCGTCTACCGCATGGGCTTCAACCCGCTGCATGCCCGCATCTGGAGAGGACAATGATCGAACTGACCCTGAAGCCCGGCAATGCGACGCTGGCCGATTGGCGCGCCATCTATCGTGGCGCCGTGCCCAAGCTGGACGATGCCTGCCGGCCGAAAATCAAGGCGAGCGCCGAGGCTGTCGCCAGGATCGTTGCCAAGGGCGAGCCGGTCTATGGCATCAACACCGGCTTCGGCAAACTGGCCAGCGTCCGCATCCCGGCCGAGGATCTCGAGACCTTGCAGCGCAACATCGTCCTGTCGCACGCCGCCGGCGTTGGCGAGCCGATGCCGGTTGCCGTCTGCAGGCTGATGATGGCGCTGAAGCTCGCCAGCCTGGCGCAGGGCGCCTCCGGCGTGCGGCCGCAAACCATCGAATTGCTGGAAGCAATGCTGGCCAACGACGTCATCCCGGTGGTGCCGGCGCAAGGTTCCGTCGGCGCCTCCGGCGACCTCGCCCCGCTGTCGCATATGACGGCGGTGATGATCGGCGTCGGCGAATGCTTCACCCCGCATGGCCGTTTCCCGGCCAAGGTCGCCTTCGTCTCGCATGGATTGGAACCGGTGACGCTGGGCGCCAAGGAGGGCCTGGCGCTGCTCAACGGCACCCAATTTTCGACCGCCTATGCGCTGGCCGCCTTGTTCGAGGCCGAAGTGCTCTACCAATCGGCGCTGGTCGCCGGTGCCCTGTCGACCGACGCGGCAAAAGGGTCCGACGCCCCCTTCGATCCGCGCATCCATGTGCTGAGAAAGCATCCCGGCCAGATCGAGACGGCCGACGCCCTGCGCAATCTGATGG
>NZ_RZOM01000871.1:0-2649 GCF_003999175.1 Mesorhizobium sp. M7A.F.Ca.ET.027.03.2.1
ATCGCCCGGCTCGGATTCTCCATGGTGCCGGAGGGGCGCGATGTCTTCGGCTCGCTGACGACCGAAGAGAACCTTCTGGTCGGAACCGGCATGCACGCCCGCGAACGCGGCTGGCGCAGCCGAGCGGCCGACGAACTCGAAGCCGTCTACGCAACCTTCCCGATGCTGAAAGAGAGGCGGCATGGGCAGGCGGGATTGCTGTCCGGCGGGCAGCAGCAAATGCTGGTCATCGGACGCGCGTTGATGACCAATCCGCGGCTTGTAGCCATCGACGAGCCTTCGCTGGGCCTCGCCCCCAACATCAACGACCAGGTCTATGAGCGGCTGATCGCGCTGCGTGCGCAGCGCCAGCTCACGCTCCTGATCGTTGAGCAGAGCTCGGCCCGGGCGATGATGGTGGGCGGGCGGATGATCCTGATGCGTGGCGGACAGATCGTGCTCGATGGCGACGCGCGGACGCTCGGCAATGGCGAGGCGATCCAGGCTGCCTATTTCGGTTACGAGGACCACTGAGATGCTCCAGATCCTGTTCGACGCACTCTCGCTTGGTTCGCTCTACGCGCTTGGGGCGCTTGGCATTGCCCTCATCTTCGGCGTCATGCGGCTGGTGAACTTCGCGCATGGCGACGTCATCGCCTTCTGCGTCTTCGCGCTGCTATGGCCGTCAACAGACGCCATGGCCATCGTCTTCGCTGGCCAATTGCCGTGGTACCTGCTGGTGCCCTTCGTGCTCCTTTGCGGGGCCGGGCTGTCGGTGCTGTGCGAAATCGTTGTCTTCAGGCGGTTCCGCCAGGCAAATCCGGCAACCATGATGATCGCCTCCTTCGCGCTCGGTTTCGTCATTCGCTACTTCCTGCTCATGCTTTTCTCCAGTCGGCCGAAATCGATCTCGCTGCTGCCCGAACTGTCCCAGCCGGTGGAGATCCTCGGTGCCAGGCTTCCCCTCCTCCAGCTCATAACGATCGTCGCCACGATGGTCATCCTGATCGGCCTGACACTGTTCCTGCGTCAAACCCGCTTCGGCCTGGAGATGCGGGCGGCGGCCGAGAACTTCTCGATGGCCCGCATGCTGGGTGTGCGTGCGAACCGGGTTATCATGGGCGCGTTCGCGCTCTCCGGCGCGTTGGCCGCCGCCATTGCACTGATCTTTGGCGCCCAGACAGGCACGCTGGACATCCAGATGGGCGCCTCGATCATGTTGATGGCCTTCATCGCCACCGTCATTGGCGGCCTCGGCAGCCTCGGGGGAGCCGTGCTCGCCGGCTTCTTGCTGGGTGCCGCCTCGGTGATCATGCAGGTCATGCTGCCCATCGACGCCCGGCCGTTCCGCGATGCCTTTGTCTATGGAGCGGTCATCCTCGTTCTCCTCTTCCGCCCGCAAGGGCTTATTGCCGCGCGCGGCACCAAGGAAAGGGTCTGATTTCATGGGTGTCGCCGCCTCCCTCACCAACTCTACCGCTGCCGGTGCCGCGGCTGCCGAGCGAAAGCCCGCCCGCTTCGCGCTTGCCCGCCGCACAATCCTGACGCCGGTCCTGCTTTCTCTGCTGCTGCTGGCCATCGCGCTGATCACGGTGATGACCGGATCGCGGCCCTTCAACCAGACGGTGATCGACGTGTTCGTCCGTGTCATCCTCGTCGTGGGCCTATACATCTTTATCGGAAATTCGGGCGTTCTCAGCTTCGGGCATATCGGCTTCACCTGCCTTGGCGCCTACGCGGCCGCATGGCTCACCATCAATCCGATGATGAAACGCGGTTCGCTGCCGGGATTGCCCGAATGGCTGCTGGCGACCCGTTTGCCGTACTGGCAATCGGCCGTGCTGGCGGCATTGTTCGCCGCCCTCGCCGCTCTCATCTTCGGGCGGGTGCTGATGCGGCTATCGGGCATCGCGGCTTCGATCGCGACCTTCGCGATGCTCGCCATGATCAACACAATTTATTCCAACTGGGAGAGCGTGACCGGAGCGACCTCATCGGTCGTCGGCATTCCGATCGTGCGCATGATCTGGCCGTATCTCATCGGCGCCGTGGTCGCAATCTTCATCGCCTGGGCGCACGCGATCTCCCGGTCCGGCCTGGCCCTTCGTGCTGCCCGCGACGAGCCCACCGCCGCCGCGGCTTCCGGTATCGACATTCCCAGGGAAAGACTCGTGGCGTTCGTCGTATCGGGCGCGGTGATGGGGCTGGGCGGTGCGCTTATGGCTCATTCCATCGGCGTGGTCACACCCGATACATTCTATCTCGGTCTCACCTTCATCACCCTTTCCATGCTCGTCGTCGGCGGCATGGGCAGCCTGTCGGGGGGGGTGGTGGGTGTCGTCCTGCTGTCCGCCCTGATCCAGGCGCTGCGCTGGCTGGAGGCAGGCGTATCGCTCGGCGAGTCCACTTTCGCCCTCCCGAAAGGGGTCCAGGAAATAGCCCTCGGCGTCATCATGATCGTGATCCTCGCGCTTCGCCCATCCGGACTCATGGGCAACCGCGAGCTCACCTTACCTCGCAGCAGTCGCAACAAGTGACCGGCGGCACAAGCCCGACCGGAAAACAAAAAAGGAGACGTGCATGACATACAAAATGAGAATTGTCGCAACCGCTCTGGCCTCGATGTCCATCGCATATCCGGCGCTGGCCGATGACAAGACTATCGTCATC
>NZ_RZOM01000872.1:0-2642 GCF_003999175.1 Mesorhizobium sp. M7A.F.Ca.ET.027.03.2.1
CCGACGTCGTCGACAAGTTCGAAATCCCGATGGTCAAGGTCACCGGCGGCCAGCGCATCGACATGCTCGGCATCCGCAAGGAAGACCTGCCGGCGGTATGGGCCGATCTCGGCCAGGCCGGCTTCGTCTCCGGCCACGCCTATGCCAAGGGGTTGCGCACGGTGAAGACCTGCGTCGGCTCGGACTGGTGCCGCTTCGGCACGCAGGATTCGACGGGCTTCGGCGTCCGCATCGAAAAATTCATGTGGGGCTCGTGGACGCCGGCCAAGGTCAAGATGGCCGTGTCGGGCTGTCCGCGCAACTGCGCCGAAGCGACCTGCAAGGATGTTGGCGTCATCTGCGTCGACTCCGGCTACGAAATCCATTTTGCCGGGGCGGCCGGGCTCGACATCAAGGGCACCGAGGTGCTCGGCCTGGTCAAGACCGAGGATGAGGCGCTGGAGCATATCGTGGCGCTGACGCAGATGTATCGCGAGCAGGGTCGCTATCTCGAGCGCATCTACAAATGGGCCAAACGCATCGGCATCCCCGAGATCAAGCGTCAGATCATGGACGATGGCGAGAAGCGCAAGGCTTATTACGACCGCTTCGTCTTCAGCCAGAAATTCGCCCAGGTCGATCCGTGGTCGGAACGCGTTTCCGGCAAGGACAAGCACGAATTCCGGCCGATGGCCTCTGTCGGGTTTGCGCAGGCGGCGGAGTGACAATCATGAACTGGATCGCCATCGGCTCCATCGCCGACATCCCCCGCCGCGGCGCGCGCTGCGTCGCCACCCCGGAAGGCAAGATCGCCGTCTTCCGCACCGCCGACGATCAGGTCTACGCCATCGACGACCATTGCCCGCACAGAGGCGGGCCGCTCAGCCAGGGCATCGTGCACGGGACGTCGGTGACCTGTCCCTTACACAATTGGGTGATTTCGCTGGAGACGGGCAAGGCGCTCGGCGCCGACGAGGGCGCGGTGCGCACCATTCCGGTGCGGGTCGAAGGCGAGCATCTGTTCATTGCGCTGGAAGCGCTGGCCAGCCGCGCGGCCTGACCAATGGAGATCGACGAAGCGCGCGAGGTGAGGACCACCTGCCCCTATTGCGGGGTGGGCTGCGGCGTGCTGGCGAAGGTCGCCGCGGACGGGCAGGTGTCCGTGCGTGGCGACCCCGACCACCCGGCCAATTTCGGCCGGCTCTGCTCCAAGGGCTCGGCACTGGCCGAGACCATCGACCTCGACGGCAGGCTGCTTCATCCGGAGATCCATGGCCGCCGCGCCGGCTGGGACGAGGCGCTCGACCTGGTCGCTTCGACCTTCTCGCAGACCATCGCCGAGCATGGGCCCGATGCGGTCGCCTTCTATGTCTCCGGCCAGTTGCTGACCGAGGACTATTATGTCGCCAACAAACTGATGAAGGGTTTTGTCGGCTCGGCCAACATCGACACCAATTCGCGCCTGTGCATGGCCTCCTCGGTCGCCGGCCACCGCCGCGCTTTCGGCTCCGACACCGTGCCGGGAACCTATGAGGATCTGGAGCTGGCCGACCTGATCGTGCTGGTCGGCTCCAACCTCGCCTGGTGCCATCCGGTGCTCTACCAGCGCATCGCGGCTGCCCGGGAAAAGCGGCCGGAGGTGAAGATCGTCCTGGTCGACCCGCGTCGCACCATGACCGCTGACATCGCCGACATGCATCTGGCGATCGCGCCCGATGGCGACGTCGCTTTGTTCACGGGCCTGCTCGCTTATCTCGGCCAGCACAATGCGCTCGACCGCGCCTACATCACGACGCACACGACCGGCTTCGGGCAAGCGCTTTTCGCGGCCTCCGCGCTCGACCTGGCCGGCGTCGCCGCCGCCACCGGCCTGAGCGAGGACGAGCTTGGCCGTTTCTACAGCCTGTTTGCGGCGACGGCGAAAACGGTGACGGTTTACAGCCAGGGTGTGAACCAGTCGTCATCCGGCACCGACAAGGTCAACGCAATCATCAACTGCCATCTCGCCACCGGCCGCATCGGCAAACCCGGAGCAGGGCCGTTTTCGGTGACGGGCCAGCCCAACGCCATGGGCGGCCGCGAGGTCGGCGGCATGGCCAATATGCTCGCCGCCCATATGGAGATCGAAAACCCCGACCATCGCGACCGCGTGCAGCGCTTCTGGAGCGCGCCTGATATCGCGCAAAAGCCGGGCCTGAAGGCAGTCGAGATGTTCCAGGCGCTGGCTGACGGGCGCATCAAGGCGCTGTGGATCATGGCCACCAACCCGGTCGATTCGATGCCGGACGCCGATGCCGTCGAAGCGGCGATCAAGGCGTGCCCCTTCGTCGTGGTGTCGGACGTGCTGGCCCGGACCGACACCGTCCGCCATGCCCATGTCCGGCTGCCCGCCGCCGCCTGGGGCGAGAAGGATGGCACCGTCACCAATTCCGAACGCCGTGTGTCGCGCCAGCGCGCGTTTTTGGAGCTGCCCGGCGAGGCAAGGCCCGACTGGTGGATTGTCGCCGAGGTGGGCAAGCGGATGGGGTTTGGCGGGGCGTTTTCGTATGCGTCGCCAGGGGAGGTTTTTGCCGAGCATGCCGCGCTGTCGGGGTTCGAGAATGATGGTGCGCGGGATTTCGATATTGGCGTCTACGGCGGAGTTGATGGCGAGACCTACGCAA
>NZ_RZOM01000873.1:0-2641 GCF_003999175.1 Mesorhizobium sp. M7A.F.Ca.ET.027.03.2.1
CCTCCAGCCGCATGCGCCGATGCCGGCGCGTCTCCAAAATTTTTGCCACCACCTTGGTGCCGAGACCCGGCACCCGCAGCAGAGCTTCGCGGTCGGCGCGGTTGATGTCGACCGGAAACTGCCCCCGGTTGCGCAGCGCCCAGGCGAGCTTCGGGTCGATGGCGAGATCGAGCATGCCGTCGCTGCTCCCGGCAAGGATTTCCGGCTGCGAAAACCCATAGAACCGCATCAGCCAGTCGGCCTGATAGAGCCGGTGCTCGCGCATCAGCGGTGGTTTCAGCAAGGGCAGCGACGATGACGAATCCGGAATCGGGCTGAAAGCCGAGTAATAGACGCGCCGCAGATGATAGCTGCCATAGAGCCGCGCGCTGGTGTGAAGGATGCCGTCGTCGGATGTCTTGTCGGCGCCGATGATCATCTGAGTCGACTGGCCGCCCGGCGCAAAGCGTTCGCGCTTTCTGGTCTTCAAAGTCGGCTCGGCCTTCTCCTCCATCTTCTGGCGCAGCTTGGCCATGGAAAGCCGGATTGCCTCCGGCTTCTTCTCGGGCGCCAACCGCTTCACACCCTCGTCGGTCGGCAGTTCGACATTGATCGATAGCCGGTCGGCATAGAGCCCTGCCTTCTCGATCAGTTCGGCCGAACTTTCCGGAATGGTTTTCAGGTGGATATAGCCGGAGAACTTCTCCTCCAACCGCAGCCGGCGTGCCACTTCGACCATCTCGCCCATGGTCTCGTCCGGTGAGCGGACGACGCCCGAGGACAGGAACAGGCCTTCGATATAGTTGCGCCTGTAGAAATCCATGGTCAGCTTCACCACCTCGTCGATGGTGAAACGGGCGCGCCGCACATTGGACGACGAGCGGTTGATGCAATAGCTGCAATCATAGATGCAGAAATTGGTCAGCAGGACCTTGAGAAGGGAAATGCAGCGGCCATCCGGCGCATAGGAATGGCAGATGCCCATGCCCTCGGTGGAGCCGATGCCGCCTGATTTCAGCGAGTCCTTTTTCGCCGCACCGGAAGAGGCGCAAGAGGCATCGTATTTGGCGGCGTCGGAGAGGATCGCCAGCTTTTCACGGACGGTAAGTGCGCTCATCTGTTCATGATATGTTCTAAACAGAAGATACGCTACCTCATTTGATGGAGGCGGCGAAAAAATGATCGCCGCCCATCATGAATCCATCAAACCTCGTGCAGATAGAGGTGGTAATCCAGTTCGCTGACCGTGCGTGCCACACGCAAGTACTCGGACTGCTTGATTGCCACGAAGGTCCGGTGCAGGTCCTCGCCGAGCGCGTTCTTCAGGAAGCTGGACGTCCGCGCCGCTTCGATCGCGGCGCGCCAGTCGACAGGCATGGTCGTGCGCGTGACCGCTGCCTCATAGCCGTTGCCGGTCGTTTCGGGTCCGGGATCGAGGCCTTCATCCATGCCCTTGATGATGCCGGCGAGCACGGTTGCGGCGATCAGATAAGGGTTGGCGTCGACGCCGGACGGCCGGTGCTCGATGCGCCGGTTCTTGGCGTCGCCGGCCGGCACGCGCAGCGCCACCGAGCGGTTGTTGACGCCCCAGGTCGGCGCCACCGGCGCGTAGGATTGCGAGACGAAACGCCGCCAGGAATTGGCGTGCGGTGCAAACACCAGCATCGATGCTGCCATGGTCTGGATCAGGCCGCCGAGCCCCTGCAGCAGCGGCAGCGACCAGCTCTCGCCCCCAGCTTCGGCAAAGACGTTTCGGCCGGCCTTGTCCTGCAGCGAAACATGGAAATGCATGCCCGAGCCGGCATATTTCTCGATCGGCTTGGCCATGAAACAGGCGGTGACGCCGTGGCGGCGCGCCTGCGCCCGCACAAGCCGCTTCAGCATGACCAGATCGTCGGCCGCCCGCATCACATCCTTGCGGTAGTTCAGCGTCAATTCGTACTGGCCGGGCGCATATTCGGAAATCACCGTCTCGGCCGGAATGCCTTGCGCCTTGGCCGCGGCATAGATGTCGGAGAACAGCGGCTCCATGCCGTGCAGATGGTCGACCGAATAGACTTCGGTCTTGCCCGAGACGCGGCCATCGAGCACCGCGCGCGCCGGCTGCACCTTGCCGTCGGCGTCGCGCTCATTGGCCAGCAGGAAGAATTCGAGCTCGAAGGCGCCGGCCGGATAGAGGCCCTTGGCCGCCAGGATCTCCACCTGCCGAGCCAGCGCCAGGCGCGGATCCGACGACATCGGTCGGCCGTCGAGCATGTACATCGCCATCAGCAACTGGCCGCGGGGCGGGCTCGTACCGTAGAGCGGCACCAGCGTGCCGGGGATCGGCCATGCCCTAAGGTCGCCATCACCGGTCGTCCAGATCAGTCCGGTCTCGTGCACATCCTCGCCGGTGATGTCGAGGCCGAGGATCGAGATCGGCATATGGCGGCCGCCCTCGAAGATGCTCTTCAGTTCATGCCGGCGCACGATCTTGCCACGGCCGACGCCATTGGCATCGGTCAGCACGATATCGAAGGCCTCGATCTCGGGATGGGCGTCGAGAAAGGCGTGCGCCTCGGCAGGTGTCGAGCCCGAAGGTGAGGTTATCATGGCGTTGGGGTGGTCCATCGCCGCTTGTCTCATGCCGCAAGCTTCGCCGCAACCGCGCCGAAGGCGGTGA
>NZ_RZOM01000874.1:0-2639 GCF_003999175.1 Mesorhizobium sp. M7A.F.Ca.ET.027.03.2.1
ATATGAAGGGCGTGAAGTCGCATCAGATCGTCAAGGACGGGCTGGCTGTGCTCGAAAACCTGACGCATCGCGGCGCCGTTGGCGCCGATCCGCTGGTCGGCGATGGCGCCGGCGTGCTGGTGCAGCTTCCCGACCAGTTCTTCCGTGAGGAGATGGCGGCCCAGGGCATCGACCTGCCGCCGGCGGGTCAGTACGGCGTCGGACACTGGTTCATGCCGCAGGACGCGGCCCTTCGCGCCCATATCGAGGACATCATTGTCGAATCGGCGCAATCCGAGGGGCTTCCGCTCATCGGTTTCCGTGACGTGCCCGTCGACAATTCGTCGTTGTCGAAGGCGCCTGACATCGTGGCATCCGAGCCGTTCCACCGGCAGATCTTCATCGGCCGCACGCCAGACATTACCGATGACGAGGAATACGAGGCCAGGCTCTATCTGCTGCGCAAGGTCATATCGGGCCGCATCTACGCCGAGAACGACAACAAGGACATCGGTGCCTATTGCGTGTCGCTGTCGGCGCGCACCATCGTCTACAAGGGCATGTTCCTGGCCTACCAGGTCGGCGCCTATTACAAGGACCTGATCGATCCGCGCTTCGAGACCGCGCTGATCCTCGTCCACCAGCGCTTCTCGACCAACACCTTCCCGTCTTGGAAGCTGGCGCATCCCTACCGCATGGTCGCCCACAATGGCGAGATCAACACCGTGCGCGGCAACAACAACTGGATGGCTGCGCGCCAGGCGTCGGTCGATTCCGAACTGTTCGGCAACAACATCTCGAAGCTGTGGCCGATTTCCTATGACGGCCAGTCCGACACCGCCTGCTTCGACAATGCGCTCGAGTTCCTGTTCCAGGGCGGGTACAGGCTCAGCCATGCCATGATGATGCTGATCCCGGAAGCCTGGGCGGGCAACAAGCTCATGGATGCCGATCGCAAGGCCTTCTACGAATACCATGCGGCACTGATGGAGCCGTGGGATGGACCGGCGGCGGTGGTTTTCACCGATGGCCGCCAGATCGGCGCCACGCTCGACCGCAATGGCCTGCGCCCGGCACGCTACATCGTCACCGATGACGACCGCGTCATCATGGCCTCGGAAGCCGGCGTGCTGCCGGTGCCCGAGGAGAGGATCGTCAAGAAGTGGCGGCTGCAGCCAGGCCGGATGCTGCTGATCGACCTGGAGAAGGGGCGTATCGTCTCCGACGAGGAGCTCAAGTCGGAGATCGCGACCAAGCATCCCTACAAGACCTGGCTCGCCAACACACAGCTCATCCTCGAAGATTTGAAGCCGGTCGAGCCGCGCGCGCTGCGCAAGGATGTCAGCCTGCTCGATCGCCAGCAGGCATTCGGCTATAGCCAGGAAGACACCAAGCTGTTGATGTCGCCGATGGCGACGACAGGCCAGGAGGCGGTGGGCTCGATGGGCACCGACACGCCGATCTCGGCGATGTCGGACAAGTCGAAGCTGCTCTACACCTACTTCAAGCAGAACTTCGCCCAGGTCACCAACCCGCCGATCGATCCGATCCGCGAGGAGCTGGTGATGAGCCTGGTGTCCTTCATCGGGCCGCGGCCCAACATCTTCGACCTGGTCGGCAATTCGCGCCGCAAGCGGCTCGAGGTGCGCCAGCCGATCCTGACCAATGGCGATCTCGAAAAGATCCGTTCCATCGGCCATACCGAGGACCGCTTCGACACCAAGACGATCGACATCACCTATGGCTCGGCCGAAGGGGCCGCGGGCATGCAGGGCGCCATCGACCGCCTGTGCGAGCGGGCGGAGGCGGCGGTCGCCGGCGGCTACAACATCATCATCCTGTCCGACCGCCAGGTCGGGCCGGACCGCATCGCCATCCCGGCGCTGCTGGCTACGGCCGCGGTCCATCATCACCTGATCCGCAAGGGGCTGCGCACCTCGGTCGGCCTCGTCGTCGAATCCGGCGAGCCGCGCGAAGTGCATCATTTCTGCTGCCTTGCCGGCTATGGCGCCGAGGCGATCAACCCGTACCTTGCCTTCGACACGCTGCTCGACATGCACAAGCGTGGCGAACTGCCGAAGGAAGTGGACGCCTACGAGGTCGTTTCGCGCTACATCAAGTCGATCGGCAAGGGCATCCTCAAGGTGATGTCCAAGATGGGCATCTCGACCTACCAGTCCTATTGCGGCGCGCAGATTTTCGACGCCATCGGCCTGAAGACCGATTTCGTGCAGCAATACTTCACCGGCACCGCGACGCTGATCGAAGGCGTCGGCCTGGACGAGATCGCGGCAGAGACGCTCAGCCGCCACAATGACGGTTTCGGCAACGACCCCGTGCTGCGCAACAGCCTCGAGGTCGGCGGCGAATACATGTTCCGCATGCGGGGCGAGGCGCATGTCTGGTCGCCCGACGCAGTCGCCACCTTGCAGCACGCCGTGCGCCAGGGGTCGTGGGAAACGTTCAAGGACTATTCCGCCCAGATCGACAGCGAGACGGCCCGCGCCCAGACCATTCGCGGCCTGTTCAAGATCAAGCTGGCCGGAGAGACCGGCCGCAAGAAGGTGGCGCTCGACGACGTCATGTCAGCGGCCGACATCGTCAAGCGGTTCTCGACCGGGGCGATGTCGTTCGGTTCGATCTCGCGCGAAGCGCATACC
>NZ_RZOM01000875.1:0-2635 GCF_003999175.1 Mesorhizobium sp. M7A.F.Ca.ET.027.03.2.1
GCGCTGAGCCCGTTGGTGCCGGCAGCGATCACGCCACCGTCCTGGGAAATCATGACGACCCCGCCGACCGCGCTGGCCAGATTGGCGCTGCCGGTGAAGGCGACATCATCGAAATCATAATTGCCGAGCGTCGGATCGAGCCCGATCGTGTTGACCGTGTAGCCGCCACTGGCCGCTGTGATCGAGGATTGCAGCACAGTCGCGTCGCCGTCGCCGAAGGTGAAGTTGGCGTTGGCCGACGTCGCCGTCGTGCCGCCCGACGACAGTTCGACGCCGACACCAGCATTGGAAATGCTGGAGCCCTGCAGAAAGGTGATGGTCTTGTTGCCCGTCGTCGATGACAGGTCGATGCCGCGCGAGGTGAGGTCGCCGGTGCCGGTGATCGTTGTCACGCCGAAATCGGCCGTGGTCGATGAACCGCTGAAGTCGATGCCGGTCTGGTTGGCGCCGGAGCCCATCGTCACATTGGTTGTTCCAAATGTGACATCGGCATTGGTCAGGGCGAAGTTGATGCCGGCTGGACCGACGGTCGAACCCATCGTCACGCTGGTGGTGCCGAAGGTGACGGCGCCGGCATTGTTGGTGATGTCGATGCCATTGCCCGTGGCGCCCGACACGGTCACCGCCCCGAAGGTCGCCGATGCGGTGCTGGCGACATTGGCGACGGCCAGGCCGGTGGCAGTGGCGCCGGTGATCGACAGCGGAGCTGTGACGTTCAGCGTCGCGGTTCCGGCAAGGCCGGTGACGACGGCGCCACCGCCGCCCGTCGCAGACAGCGTCGAGCCGATGAAGCTGATCGCGCCGCCGACCGGGGGCAGCGTCGAGCCGATCGCGAAAAGATTGCCGGTGCCGGTCGAGGTGATGCTGCCGCTGAAGGTCGCCGAGCCGCCGGTGGTGCCGTCGACCTTGAGCGCCGTGCCTGGCACGGTTGCCGAGCTGGAGATGTTGGCCGCCACACCGATTGTCGCGCTGCCACCGGAAACGACGACACCGTCGCCAGTGCCCGAATTGGCGATGGCGCCACCGAGGATCGCGATCGAGCCGGTGTTGTTGGTCAGGCTGACATCGGTGCCCGCGACATTGGTCGTCACCAGATTGGTAATGGTGAAGGTCGATGACGAAGCGTTGATTGCAAGGCCGTTGATGCCGCCACCGGTGCCGCCGATGGTGACATTGCCACCCAGGAACGGGCCGCCCGAAACGGCATTGAAGTTGAGCGCCGTGGCTTGCGCAACACCTGTCGTGATGCTGTCGAACGCCATGCCGCCGGTGCCGATGGTGACGCCGTCGAGATTGATCGCGTGGCCGGTGCCGGTGGTGATCTGCTCCGTGCCTGCGGCCGCGACTGTGATCGTGCCGCCCCCGGTGGCGCTGAAGCCGGTGCCGGTCGTCGTGGTCAGATCCAGCCCGCCGGTGAACTTGATTGTGCCGCCGGTGTTGCCGCTCAGGTTGATCGCAAAGGCGGTGGCGGTGCTGGCGGTGATCGCTCCACCGAACGTGGCGCTGCCGCCGCTCATGCCGGAGATCCCCACCGCGCTGGTAGCAGCGGTCTGGTTGATGGTGCCGTTGTAGGTGACGTTGGGCGTCGAGTTGCTGATGGAGAAGGCGTTGCTGCTCGTGTTGGCGATGGAACTCCCGACCCCGAAGGTCAAGGTTCCGCTGGAGCTGCCGACGATGCCTATGCCTACGCCGCCGCCGGTGATGTCGAGATCGTCGAAGGTGGCGATGCCGTCGAAATTGTTGGCGGACAGCGCCGCACTGGTGGCGTTGGTGATCTTGGTGTTGCCGGTGAAATTGACGGTCGCGCTCGAACCGACAAGCACGATGCCGATTTCAGATGCGGTCTGGACGGTCAGGTCGTCGACCGAGACCGTACCGGTCACTCCATCGAGGAAGAGGCCGGTTGCGACATTGCTGACCGTCACGCCCTGGACGGTCAGGCCATTGATGCCCAGGCCGTGGATGCCGGCGGCGGCGCCCCCGGCAATATTGAAATCGAGCAATGTGTTGCCGTTGCCCAGCGTCACGACATCGCCGCCGCCGGAACTGGTCAGCGTTGCCGCGCCCGCGGAATCCGAGATGGATTCGTCATGATGGACGTTGGTGCCGGTGACATTCAACGGCACCCCGCCGAGCGAGAACGCGCGGCCGTTGCCGAACGACGCAAGTTCCTGTCCGTCGCTCAGCGAGAAGCCGGTGGCGTCGTCGATCGTCCCGCGGTTGACCAGGACAATGATGGCGTCGCTGGCGGTAATGCTGTCGGCATAATCGATCGAGGCGAGGTCGGTGATGGACGTGCCGCCGCCCGAAGCCCCGGCCGCGACGAAGATGTAATTGCGCAGGTCGTAGAGTTGCGGGCCGGCAAACTGTGTCGTGCCGAAGGCGTAGTGGCCGCTGCCCTCATTGAGCCCGCGCGCATCGAGCGAGGCGGTGATGCCGGAGATGGAGCTGGAACCGCCGCCAAAGGTGAACTCGGCGTTGGCCGAATTGGCGGGCGACCCCGCTAGGCCGAAGCGCACGCCGGTATCGACATTGGTGATAACGCCGCCATCGGTGACGGTGATCACCGCGCCGCCGACGCTCGGCGAGGTCAGGTCGATGCCGATCGAGCCGGCAGCACCGGTGCCGGTTATGT
>NZ_RZOM01000876.1:0-2633 GCF_003999175.1 Mesorhizobium sp. M7A.F.Ca.ET.027.03.2.1
CGTGCAGGGTCTCCCACACGGCATCGAGCGCTGCATCCGACGGATCGTCAGCCATCTGCATGGCGACGCCGTAGGCAGCGGTGACGCCGATCAGCGGCGCGCCGCGTACCCACATGTCGCGGATGGCGGTGGCGATGCCGTCGAGCGTGCCGATCGTCTCGATGCGGAAATCGTGCGGCAGCCAGCGCTGGTCGATGATATCGACCGAACGGCCGTCGTCGCTCAGCCAGATGGTGCGATAGTGGCGGTCGCCGACGTTCAAATGCTGCTCTCCTGTTCGATCAGCGCGGCCAGTTGGTTGACCTCGTCGATGCTGTGGATCTGGCGCCGGTTGACGGCGAGGTGACGGCCGAATTTCAGCGCCTTTGCCTCACAACTGGCGCGCAAATCCTCATCGGCAATGGTCTCGAAATCGGCATTGTGGGCGAGGCCGAGGATGCGCCTGTGCACCTCGATGCCGGCAAAGCCGAGCAGATCGGTCCACATCTGGTGCAGAACATGGTCGAGCGCCTGCTCGGCACCGAGCTTGTCGCCCTGATCCTCGAACAGGCTCTTTTGGTAGAGCATGCCGGAGCGCTCGGTGCGCCATAGATGCGAGAATTCGGCGCGGAACACTGACCATGTCTCGACCGTCACACCGAGCATATAGGCGCGCATGGCGTCGCGCTTTCCCTCCTCCTCGTGGCCGCGTTGCGAGAAGAACGACATCCAGAAATTAGCAAGCAGCATGCCGACGTCGAAAGCCATCGGGCCGTAGAAGGCGAACTCCGGATCGATCATCCGGGTTTCGCTGTCGGTGACCATGATCGAGCCGGAATGCAGATCGCCATGCAGCAGCGTTTCGGCATTGGCGGCGAAGATGTGCTTCAGCCGCTGCGCCTCGACCTTGAGGTCGCGGTCGGCGCGCAGATCGGCGACCAGGCCGTCGAGCTGCGGCGAGGTGTGCCGGTTCATCTTGGCGTCGAAATAGGGGTCGGAAAACACCAGGCTCTCGGTGATGTCGCAGAGCTCGACATTGTCGGCGAACAGCGCCAGATCGGCCTTGCGGTCCTTGGCGGCCATATGGAGGTCGGAGCCGCGAAACAGCGTCCGGGCCATGAACAGGCCGATATCCCGGGCAATGTTCGGCAGCTGGCGGCCGTCGATCAGGGCGCGGCGCAGGATGATGTGCGGCGGCGCAAGATATTCCATGATGATCAGCGCCTGGCCTTCATCGAAATAATGGATCGCCGGCACCGAGCCTGGCGCGCGCGCCTCTTGCCTGGTCAGCGCGTGATATTCGAAGAAGGAGCGCTTCAACGGCAGCGGCCAGCTGTCGCCGACCAGGCGAACATAGGGCAGGGCCTGCTTGACCACGGCTGCACCGCTGGCGCCCTCGACAATGAACACCAGGTTGAGATTGCCGTCGCCGACCTCGCGAACCTTCCAGGCGCCAGTGTCCTTGCCGATCTTCGCGCATAGCGCCTCGTTGCCGCCAAGGCGTGCAGCCAGGGTTTCGACCGATAGTGCTTCGAACGGCAATTTTTCAGTCATCGTCATCCTCCCGCTTATGCGCTCCGAACATAACGGAGGCGTGGCGGCTGGGCCAAGCTAGGAAGCGATCTGGCAATTGTCAATCGTGTTGACAATTGCCGATGCAGCCCATAGCGTCATGTCAGGGAGGAACGCATGGTCGGCAATGCCGTGTTCCGCGTAGAGGGACTGAGGAAATCCTTTGGCCATAACGAGGTGCTAGGCGGCGTCTCGGTCGAATTGCATGCCGGCGAAGTCACCGTGCTGATGGGCGCCAACGGCGCCGGCAAATCCACCCTCGTCAAGATCATCTCCGGTGTCTACGAACGCGGCGGCGGCACGATGGCGCTCGCCGACCAGGATTTCGCACCGAAAACCCCGGCCGAAGCGATCCGCGCCGGCGTCGTCACCGTGCACCAGAATATCAACGACGGTGTCGTCGCCGACCTCGACGTCGCCACCAACCTGACCCTCGACCGGCTGAGCGGCAGCGGCGCGCCGACCCTATTCAACCCAATGCGCGTGCGGCGGGAGGCCAAGGCGGTTGCCGACCGCATGGGGCTGGCCATCGATTTGAAGGCGCGGGTGAGCGATCTGTCGCTGGCCGATCGCCAGATGGTGGCGATTGCCCGCGCGCTGGCGCACAAGCCGAAAGTGCTGATCCTCGACGAGCCGACCTCATCGCTGTCCAGCGCCGAGGCCGACCGGCTGTTCGCGCTGATCGACAGGCTGCGCGAGCAGGGCGTGGCGATCCTCTACATCTCGCATCGTATGTCGGACATCAGGCGGCTGGCCGATCGCATCGTCTCGATGCGTGACGGGATCATCTCAGGCATTTTCGACAAGAAACCGCTCGACTATGAAGGCGCGGTCAACGCCATGCTCGGCCGCAAGATCCATCTCGACCAGATCGTCGTCAGGAATTCGGCCAAGGGAGTCCTGACGATCGAGGGTCTGCGCATTGCGCCGGGCGCCCGGCCGATCTCGCTGACGCTCGGCGACGGCGAGGTCGTTGCCATCACCGGCCTCGTCGGCGTCGGCAAGACGGCGCTTGCCGAGACTCTCTTTGGCGTGCGCCAGCCGCTCGCCGGCACAATGACGCTGAACGGCAGGCCTTATGC
>NZ_RZOM01000877.1:0-2631 GCF_003999175.1 Mesorhizobium sp. M7A.F.Ca.ET.027.03.2.1
AACAAACCGAAGCCGCTCATCCATGATGCCAGTCTCTCGCCAAACCATCGCCGGTCCTCCCGGCGGACAAGAAAACTGTCACCCATCTAATCAGTCCATTCTGTTACCTATCTATCCGGTTCGGACAATCGCTCCCTTCTCCCCGTATAGTGACGGGGAGAAAAGCTGTACGTACGCCCGCTTGATGGTGACGTGCGTGGCAAGCGGCGTCGCCACCTGCTCGCTGCAGATATAGCCCAGCTTGAGCATATCGAGGCCGGCGAAAAGGTTCTCGCCCGAGCCGAGCAGCACCGGCGCGACCGCCAGATGCATCTCGTCGATCAGTTTTTCCTGCAGATATTGCCGGATGGTGGCGACGCCCCCGCCAACCCGTACGTCCTTGCCGCCAGCGGCAGCTTTAGCCTGTTCAAGAGCTGAATGGATACCGTCAGTGACGAAGTGGAAAGTCGTGCCGCCCTCTATCGTGATCGGTTCCCGCTTGTGATGGGTGAGCACGAAAACCGGCACATGATAGGGCGGGTTGTCGCCCCACCAGCCCTTCCAGCTGTCGTCAGGCCACTCGCCGCGGATCGGCCCGAACATGTTGCGGCCGAGGATCCAGGCGCCGACATTCTCGAAGCTGCGCGCCGCGAACGCCTCGTTGACGTCGGTGGTGCCGCCATCTTGTCCGAGCACCATCTCGCGGAAGGTGCGGGTGTCGACAAACCACTTGTGCAAGGATTCCCCACCGACGCCGAGAGGATTTTGCAGATCCTGATCGGGACCGGCGCCATAGCCGTCGAGCGACAGGGTGAAAGCGTTGACGCGAAGTTTGGACATGCGAGCCTCCTCGATAACCGATTGTATTTTGCAAGCAGTTTTTTGTAGCAAACTGATTTTGAATTGCAAGCGGTATTTTTAGAGAACTTTGCCGCACCGCACGTGCAGAGCAGAAAGATCCAGCAGTCTCGACGCGAGCAAATGTTCCGTTGCCATGCAAATTGCTTATGACGACAGAAATATCGCGGTTCCTTCCTTGCGACGCGAACAGGATGCAGCCGCAAGTGTCAGCCACAACTATCGGCGCTGCGACGCTTCGAGCATACGTTCGACAGCAAGACGCAGTGGCGGCAGGCTGTCGGTCACCACCGCCCATACTATCGCACCGGAGGTTTTGTGATATTCGTGACGCAAAACGTTGCCTATCCCACGAACTTGTTTCCATGGAATCTCGGAGGCAAGGGCTGCCAAATCATCTGGAATGTGCCGGGCAGCTTCGGAAATGATCTCGATCCCGCGCTCGATGCCATGTCGGAGCAGCCAGTCGCTATTGAAGTCATCCAGCGTCTTGCCCGCGGCGGCAGCAGAGATGCCGTCCAGGGCCTCCATGATTTCGGCTAGAATCGGTTCGATCCGGCGCACTGCCATCAAAATATGCGCACAGCAGATTGTTCGATGTCGGCCTTCAACATGGGATTGAGGCTGTCGCGGGTGGTGATATCGATCTCCGCTGACATCTTCTCCTCAAGAAATTGCTTGATGCCGACCAGATCAATCAGCGAAAAGCGTCTTGCAGGATCATAATCGATGAAGAGGTCGAGATCGCTGTCAGGCCCTGCGTCGCCCCGTAAAGTCGATCCGAACAGATAAAGCGAAGTCGCGCCCATGCCTTTGATGGCATCTGCATTTCTCTGCAACCGCTTTATCACCTCATTCCTGCTCATGAATTCATTCTAGCGGATTGCGTTAAAATTCCAAAGCGACCTAGCGGCCTCCCTTCAGCAGTTCCGCCACTTCGGGCGCGAAATAGGTCAGGATGCCGTCGCACCCGGCGCGCTTGAAGGCGAGCAGCGATTCCAGCATTGCCTTCTCGCCGTCGATCCAGCCATTGGCGCCTGCGGCCTTGATCATCGAATATTCGCCCGACACCTGGTAGGCGAAGGTCGGCATCCGGAACTCGTCCTTCAGCCGCCGGATGATGTCGAGATAGGGCAGGCCGGGCTTGACCATCAGCATGTCGGCGCCCTCGGCGATGTCCTGTTCGGCCTCTCGCACCGCCTCGTCGGAATTGGCATGGTCGATGTAATAGGTCTTCTTGTCGCCCTTGAGCAGACCGGCGGTGCCCACCGCCTCGCGATAGGGACCGTAGAAGGCCGAGGCGAATTTGGTCGCATAGGACATGATCGCCACATCCTGAAAACCATTGGCGTCAAGCGCGTCCCGGATGGCGCCGATGCGGCCGTCCATCATGTCGGATGGCGCGATGATGTCGGCACCGGCGGCCGCCTGGATGACAGCAGCGGCGGTCACCTGTTCCACCGTCTCATCGTTGACGATGATGCCGTCGCGCAGGATGCCGTCATGGCCGTGGCTGGTGAATGGGTCGAGCGCGGCGTCGGTGATGATGCCGATCTGCGGCACCGCATCCTTGATCGCACGGGTGGCGCGGTTGATGACATTGTCGGGATCGAGGATATGCGAGCCGGTCTGGTCGCGCAGCGAGATGTCCACATTGGGGAAGGTGGCGAGTGCCGGAATGCCGAGTTTCGCCGCGCGCTCGGCCTCCTTGACGGCGAGATCGATGGACAGGCGGAAGACGCCGGGCATGGCGGCGATCGGCTCGCGGACACCCTTGCCCTCGACGACGAAGAT
>NZ_RZOM01000878.1:0-2628 GCF_003999175.1 Mesorhizobium sp. M7A.F.Ca.ET.027.03.2.1
CTTGGGATACGCGCCGATAGCTCGTTGAGCAGCGTCCAGGCGCGCACTTCCATCGCCACCTCGTCCAGCCGCAGCGGGTTGAGCTCACGGCCGAGAAAGATGTTGGCGACGATGTCGAGGTTCTCGCACAGCGCCAGATCCTGGAACACGGTGGCTATGCCGAGCGTCAGCGCCGCACTCGGATCTGCAAGCGTCACCTGTTGGCCGCGATAATTGATGGTGCCCGAACTCGGCTGATGCACGCCGGCCAGGATCTTGACCAGGGTCGACTTGCCGGCGCCATTGTCGCCGACCAGCGCCACCACCTCGCCAGCATGGACATCGAGATCGATGTCGGTGAGCGCCGAAACGGCGCCGAAATTCTTCGAAACGCCGCGCAGGCTGAGCACCAGCTCGCCTGCCGGAACCGGTTCGTCCGGGGTATCGATCATGCCAGGAAGCCTTTCAAAACCGGTTCAAATGTCGGATGAGCGCTGCCTGGCCACCGCACGGTGGCCAGGCAGCGGAGCGGGCAAGGGTCGCGGTCAGTTCCCGATGCCCAGCTTCTTGCAGCCTTCCGCGTAACGATCGACGCAGAGTTCGGCCGCGGTGTTGATCTTCTTGTCGATGATCTCGGCCTTCAGGTTTTCCTGCGTCACCACGGCCGGCGTGAACAGCTGCGAGGGCGTGTCGTACAGCGTCATCTCGGCCTTCGGCGTCTCGCCCGAAAGCAGCTTGATGGCGATGTTGGCGGCGGCCGCCGCCACGATCTCGCTCGGCTTGGAGATGGTGTTGTACTGGTCGCCGGCGATGATCAGCTGCAGTGCCGCGATCGTCGCGTCATTGCCGGTCACCGGCGGCACCGGATCGACGCCGGCCGCCTTGAAGGCCGCGATGGCGCCGCCGCCGGTGCCGTCATTGGCCGCAACCACGCCGAGGATTTTTGGTCCGAAGCGGGTGATCTGGCCGCCGGCCCATTGCTGCGCCTTCGGCGGCGCCCATTCCGGCGTGTCGTATTCGGCCAGGATCTTGTAGCCACTGTTGTCGAGGCCGGCATGGATGCCCTTCTTGATCAGGCCGGCCGCCGCGTCGGTCGGCGAGCCGTTGATCTGCAGCACACCGCCGCTGGCCGGATCGACCTTCAGCGCCTTCAGGTGCTCGACCAGCGAGTCGGCGATGGCCTTGCCAATGCCTTCATTGTTGAACGACACATAGAAATCGGCCGGCGCTGTCGGGATCGGCCGGTCATAGGCGATGACCTTGATGCTCTGGCTCTGCGCCAGCTTGACCAGCGAGGCGGCGGCGGTCGAGTCGACCGGGTCGAGCACGATCGCCTTGGCGCCCTGCGAGATCACCGAGTTGAACTGCTGCTGCTGGCGCGAGGCGTCGGCATCGGCGTTCTGGTAGAGCACCTTGCAGCCCGGGCACAGCTTCTTCATCTCGGCGGCGAAGCCGGGATAATCATGCTGCTCGTAGCGGGTCGAGGCCTGGTCGGGCATCAGGAAGGCCACGGTGGCGTCGGTGACTTCGGCGGCCATGGCGGTGCCAGCCAGCAGCGACAGCGCAAGGGCTGCCATGCCGGCGGACTTGCCAGCGGACTTCAATGAAGATGAAAGTTTGGTCATTCGGTCTTCTCCGTTTCTGGATATGGTTGTAAGAAGGTCGCTGACTGCTTTGGTGTGGAGACACGCCTCCGCCCTCGCCCCAAACTGCAATTGGGAATTAGGGTCCGGCGCCGGCCTTTCGAGTCCGCGCCTACATCCTCCGCTAAGCGGAGGAAATTTGAGACAAGTGTGCTCCATCGCGAACCGCTCCACGCGGCTCACGTCGTCATGCAAAAGAAAAATTCCTCCCTTGGTTCCTCCCTGGCTCCTCCGTTAAGCGGCTTTTCCCGCGTTGATGTTGTCGGCCAGCAGGCGCCTGAAGCGCGAGGGCGGCATGCCCTTCTCCGCCAGGAACTGCCGGTTGAAATTGGACAGATTGTTGAAGCCGACCTCGTAGCAAATGTCGGTGATCGAGGCCTGCTCGTCGCTCATCAGGATCTGGCAGGCGAGGTTGATGCGCAGCCGCTTCACATACTGCACCAGCGACATGCCCGTGTGACGGCGAAACGAGCGCGAGAACGCACCGGTCGACTGGCCGGCGATGGCGGCGAGATCCGCCTCGTCGAACAACTGCGTCAGGTTCTCCCTGATATAGGCGAGCGCCTTGTTCATGCCGGCGGTCATGTAGCCGGAGGGATCGGGCCGGTAGCTGGCGCTGGCCAAAAGCTGGAATTCCTGGGCGCGGCTGAGCAGGCCGGCGATCATCATGAACAGTTCGATGCGGCGCACGCCTTGCGCCTGCATCATCTCTTCCATCAGCGGCGCCAGCGCCTTGCTGGTGCGGCTGGAAAACAGCACGCCGCGCCGCGACGCCTCGAGCAGAGCCGCAAGTCCCGCCAACTCCGGCAGCACATGCATGGCATCGCCGATGAAACTTTCGGAAAACTGAATGATGCGGCCGCGCAGCGGGATCGAACTGTCCCTAGGGATATCGCTGACCCAATTGTGCGGCAGGTTCGGTCCGGTCAGCACCAGATTGCCCGGCTCGAACTCGCCGATGAAGTCGCCGACGAAATAGCGGCCGTTGGTGAAGATCACCTGATGC
>NZ_RZOM01000879.1:0-2628 GCF_003999175.1 Mesorhizobium sp. M7A.F.Ca.ET.027.03.2.1
ATCCTGGCCGATATCGACAAGGCAACGCGGGCGCATTCCGGGCAGGAACTGCGGCTGTCGCCGTCCACCTACAACACCGCTTCGATCGGCGGCTTCATCGCCGGCGGTTCGGGCGGCGTCGGTTCGATCAATTTCGGCGGCCTGCGCGATTTCGGCAATGTGCTGCGCCTGCGTGTGGTGACCATGGAGGCCGAACCGAAAGCGCTCGAACTCACCGGCGAGGATCTGCACAAGGTCACCCACGCCTATGGCACCAACGGCATCATATCGGAGGTCGAGATGCCGCTGACCGCGGCCTATGAATGGATCGATGTCATCGTCGGCTTCGACGCTTTCATGGATGTCGCCCGGTATGGCAATGCGCTGGCATGTCAGGACGGTATCCTGACCAAGCTGATCACGCCGATAGCCGCACCCGTGCCGCAACTCTATTTCAAGCGGCATCAAAAGTTCCTGAAACAGGGGCAAAGCATTTGCGTCGTCATGGTGGCGCGGCACGGGCTGGACGCTTTCCTGGCCTTCACCCGCCGTGCCGGTGGCGAGGTGATCTACAATGCGGCCACGGCGACGCCGGACGAGAAAAAGGGCCTGCCGCCGGCCTATGAATTGGCCTGGAACCACACCACGCTGAGAGCGCTGCGCGTCGACCCTTCGATCACCTATCTGCAGTCGCTCTACCCCTTTCCCAACCAGCTGGCGCTGGTCGAGAAGATGGATGCGATGTTTCCCGGCGAGGTTTTTTCGCATCTGGAATTCGTGCGGCTGGACGGCAACATCACCTGCTTCGGCCTGCCGCTGGTCAAGTTCACCACCGAGGCGCGGCTCGACGAGATCGTGCGTCTGCATGAGGCGAATGGCTGCCCGATCTTCAATCCGCATCGCTACACGCTGGAAGAGGGCGGCATGAAGCAGACCGACGCGGTACAGCTTGCCTTCAAGCGCGAAACCGATCCGCAAGGCCTGCTCAACCCCGGCAAGATGATCGCCTGGGAAAACCCGGACTACGACTACCGCTCGGGCCGGACTTTTTTGTTCAGGGGGTTGCAGAAGGTGGGATGATGAACATCCTCGTCCTTTACGCCCATCCGGTCGAGACCAGCTTCAATGCCGGCCTGCACCGCATGATAGTAGAGCGGCTGACAGCGGCGGGCCATACGGTCGATGACTGCGACCTCTACGCGGAGGATTTCGATCCGCGGATGACGCGCCAGGAAAGACTGGACTACCACAGCCAACGCGGCGCCGCTGACGCTGCCGCGCCCTATGTCGAACGCCTGCTGCGCGCCGATGCGCTGGTGCTTTCCTATCCGGTCTGGAACTACGGCTTTCCAGCGATCCTGAAAGGCTTTTTCGATCGCGTCTTCCTGCCCGGCGTGTCGTTCAAATTGGTCGACGGCAAGGCGCAGCCGTCGCTGCACAACATACGCAAGGTTGCCGCGGTGACCACTTATGGCGGCAGCCGGTTCCGCGCCATGCTGATGGGCGATCCGCCACGCAAGCTGATCAAGCGCATGCTGCGCGCCACCGTAAAACCGGGCGCGCCGGTGAGCTACCTCGCGCACTACGCGATGAACCTGTCTACCGACCAAACGCGCAAGGCTTTCACGACCAAGGTCGCGGCCAGCATGGATGCCTTCTGATGCGTGCGCTGGTGGTCTACTGCCATCCGGTACCGGAGAGTTTTTGCGCGGCCATCCGCGACACCGCCATCGACGTGCTGATGCGACGAGGCTGGGAGGTGCGGCTGCTCGACCTCTACGCCGAGAAATTCGATCCGGTGATGGGCTGCGACGAGCGGCGCTCCTACAACGACCAGTCGCCGCAGGACCCGGCACTGAAGCCGCATTTCGAACTGCTCAACTGGGCCGAAGCGATCCTGTTCGTCTATCCGACCTGGTGGTACGGGCTGCCGGCGATGCTGAAGGGCTGGCTCGACCGGGTGTGGGCGACGGACGTCGCCTTCAAGCTGCCGGCCGGCAAGGGACGGATCAAGTCGCTGATGACGCATGTGACCAAGGTCGGCGTCATCACAACCTGCGGCGCGCCGACCTGGTGGAGCGTCGTCGTCGGCCAGCCGGGCCGCAAGACCCTGCTGCGCGGCATGCGGGCGCTGTGCGCGACGCGCTGCCGGACGTTTTTCCTGGCGCACTATCTGATGGATGCCTCAACACCGGCGACAAGGGCGGCGTTTCTGGCGAAGGTGCGGGCGAAGTTGGAGCGGTTTTGAGGGAATTGGCGTCCTTCTCCCCGTTCCACGGGGAGAAGGTCCCGGCAGGCAGATGAGGGGCAGGACGAACATTGCAGAGGTTGGCGCCGCGCCTCATCCGGCCCTTCGGGCCACCTTCTCCCCGTAAACGGGGCGAAGGAAGAGGGGTGCTACATCCTTGTCCGTTCTGACTTCGGATCATACATCGGCTTCAGCGACGCTTCCGCCGCAAAGCGCTCGCCGGCGATCTCGATCTCGTAGGTTGAGGCCAGCACATCCGCCTCGCTCTCGCCTTTACAGGGCACATAGCCCAGCCCCATCGCGCCGCCGAGATGATGGCCGTAATTGCCTGACGTGATCGGACCGACGATCTTGCCGTCGCGCAGGATAGCCTCGTTGTGGAAGAGCAGGGGCTCTGGGTC
>NZ_RZOM01000087.1:0-10235 GCF_003999175.1 Mesorhizobium sp. M7A.F.Ca.ET.027.03.2.1
CTTCGGCGGAGCCCGGAGCCGGTTCACGACCCGATCCCGGCGCCCAGCCCCAGGCGACCAGTCTGTCGTCGCGAACATGCACCGCGATGTCCTTCAAGCTGCGGTTGCCATTGCGCAGGGGATCCTTGATCTGGGCGCAGATTTCGGCCGAGGACATGCCGAACCAGGCCATCTCGGCTGGCGCCAGATGCCAGTTCTCGGCCCCGGGCGGCCCGTGCAATGCCTTGGAATTGCTGGAGAAATGGCAAGTCATGCAACGCAGGCCCGGACTGCCGAAGCCCGACCCGTCAGCACCGCGCTGGACATTGAAGGCGTGCACGCGCGTGCCGCCGTAATGCGCACCCGACCAGCGCGGTCGCTCGTCCGCGACATGACAGTCAGCGCAGCGCGGATGCGAGAACACCGCATAGACCTTGTCCCATTCGGACAGGGCTTTTGCTGTGTCGACTGCCACCGGCGCCGGCGTCTGGCTCTCTTGCGCGATCGCAAACGATGCTGCGAGCACAAGCGTGGCAGCAGGCGTCAGCATGATGACGAGCTTCTTCATGCGAAGGCCACCGCTTTCGACAGCGGCAGCGTGCGGATGCGCTTTCCGGTGAGCGCGAAGATGGCGTTGGCGAGCGCCGGAGCCGCCGGCGGTGTGCCGACCTCGCCGACGCCGCCCATCCTGTGGAAGTTTTCCAGGATGGCAACTTCGAATACCGGGCACTGGAAGATCCGCATGGCGTCGAAATCGTGGAAGTTCGACTGTTCGACCATGCCGTCGGCGAAGGTGATTTCCTGCCCCATCGCCGCCGAAAGACCGTAGATGGCCGCCGAGATCAACTGCGCCTCGATGATGCCGGGATCGAGCGCGGTGCCGACATCGGCGGCGACCCACACCTTCTCGATACGGATTCCGGCCGGCGTGTCCGCCACCTGGACGATCTCGCCGACCCAACTGCCGAAGGACAGGGTGAAGGCCATACCCTTGGCCTTGCCGGCGGGCAGCGCCTCACCCCATTTCGCCATCGCGGCGACTTTCTCCACCACCTTCACCGCCGAGGGATAAGCGACCATCAGTCTCTTGCGCATCTCGACCTGATCGATTTTTCCGGCAATGGCGATCTCGTCCATGAAACCCTCGTGGAAGAAGCCGTTGACCGAGCTGCCGACCGAGCGCCAGGAGCCGACAGGGATGGAGACCGGCGCCGCGACACCAGTGACCCGGTAATTCGGGATGGAGTAGGGTTGGTCGTAGGCGCCATCGACGATGGTCTTGTCGGGACCGAGCGGCGATATCGAAGGGAACAGCCGGCGCAGCATGCCGGCAATCACCGATGGTGAGGCCATCTTCATGTCGACGGCCACCGGCATGCCATCGTCGCCAAGCCGCGCCTGGAACTTGCCGATAGCAGCCGGCCGGTAGGCGTCGTGGCGCATGTCTTCCTCGCGCGTCCAGGTCACCTTGATCGGACGCCCGCCCGTCTCTTTCGCCATCAACGCGGCACACAGCGCGTAATCCGTCTCGACGCGCCGGCCGAAACCGCCGCCCATGAAGGTGGTGTGCACATTGATCTTGTCCTGCCCGATGCCGACCGCGTTGGCGCAAAGCTGCCGCACCAGGGTCGGCGCCTGGTTCCCGCACCAGATGTCTAGCGCGCCGTCCCTGAGCTGCGCCGTGGCGTTCATCGGCTCCATCGTCGCATGCGCCAGATAGGGCACGGCATAGTCTGCCTCGACGATCCTTTCGCGCGGCGCGTCGGCAAAAGCGGTATCGACGTCGCCATTGTCGCGCATCACCGACCCCTTGGTGGCAAGCGCCTGCTTCAGCACATCTGAAATGGCAGCGCTGCCGAGCGGGTATTCGGGATCGAACCACTGGGCGTCGATCGCCTCGGCCGCCTTGAATGCCGCCCATGTGTTGTCGGCGATGATGCCGAAGCCATGGCCATAATTCGTCTCAAGCGGCACGATCTTGATCACGCCGGGCATTTTTTCGGCCCTGGAAAGGTCCGCCTTGACCGGCTTGGCCCAGAAGCGCGGGCTCATCTTGACCGTGCCGTAGAGCATGTCCGGCAGCCTGACATCGATGCCGAAGATCGGCGCCCCGGTGACCTTGGCCAGCATGTCGATGCGCTTTTGCGGCTTTCCCAGCAGCTTCCAGTCGGCTTTGTCCTTGAGCCTGACTTCGTCCGGCGGCGCCATCGCGGCGGCAGCCGCGGCGACCGCGCCATAGGTCAGCGACTTGCCCGACGCCTTGTGCAGGATCGAACCGTCGGCCGTTTCCAGATCGGCTGCGGCAACACGCAGTTCTTGCGCCGCAGCCGCGATCAGCATCTGCCGGGCAGCGGCACCCGCTTGCCGCATCTTGTCAAAACCATCGCGTGTCGAAGCCGAACCGCCGGTGCCCTGCAGGGCAAGGAACTTGCCAACCACGCCGAGACCCGAACGCACCGCTTGCGCCGTCATGCTCTCGTCGAAGAAGGCGAACGGACCGCCCTCTTGAAGGATCGCGGCGTTGTAGTAGGCATGGGATGCTGGTCCATGCTCGACCTTAACCCGGTCGAGCCCGACGTCGAGTTCCTCTGCGACCATGGCCGCCAGCGTCGTCGAGATGCCTTGCCCCATCTCGGCGCGCGGCGCGACGATGGTGATGGTGTTGTCGGCGCCGATCTTCACATAGGGGTTGAACGTCGCCTCGCCCTTGCCGAGTTCGGCCTCGAGCGGGTTCGGAAAAGGCTTGCGATAGTAGTAATAGCCGACGGCAACGCCGCCCGCGACAGCGGCAGCGCCGATCAGAAACGTGCGGCGGGCGATCTTTCCGACACTGGCCATGGTCAGAGACCCGCCGTCTTGAGCGCCGCGGCCTTCTTGATGGCCGAGCGGATTTTGGGATAGGTGCCGCAGCGGCAGAGATTGCCGCCCATGGCGTTGTCGATGTCGGCATCGCTTGGGTCGGCGACTTCATCGAGCAGCGCCACCGCGCTCATGATCTGGCCGGCCTGGCAGTAGCCGCATTGCGCGACCTGTTCCTCCAGCCATGCCTGCTGCACCGGATGCAGCTTCCCCGCGGTGCCGATGCCTTCAATGGTCGTGATAGCGCCGCTGACCTGCCCAACCGGGAGTGAGCAGGAACGCACCGGCTGACCGTCAACGTGAACTGTGCAGGCGCCGCAGGCGGCGATGCCGCAGCCGAATTTCGGCCCTGTCTTGCCAATGAGATCGCGCAGCGCCCACAGCAGCGGCATGTCCGGATCGGCATCGATATCGAATGACTGCCCGTCGACGGTAAGGCGCATGGGGATACCCTTTGTTGTCGTCCGCTGCCAAGGGCGAAGCGTCCTCTCGGCCATTTCACCTAATACAGATTGACAAATTTCGTCATTTTGTCAAATAGGATTTTGCAGGATAGAATTGCTCCATGAACCAGATCGAAGACATCACCGCCACAGACCCCAAACGCGTCCGTATCCTGGATGGCGCGATGAAGGTATTTTTGGCCTATGGTTTCTCGCGCACCACCATGGACGATATCGCCCGCGCCGCAGACATGTCGCGCCCGGCGCTCTATCTCCTGTTCAAGAACAAGACCGACATTTTCCGCGCCATCGCCATGATGATCCTGTCACGCTCGGTCGAGGCGGCAAAGATTGCCCTATCCGGCGATGGCCCTTTCACCGAGCGCATGATGCGGGCCATCGACGAGGCATTCATCTCGATGATGGGCGCGGTCGTTGCTTCGCCGCACGGCGCCGAATTGCTGGACATGGAATCGAGCCTTGGCGATCTGGTAGGCTGCTGGCGCGGCGGGCTTGGCCAACACATCGGCGCCGCGATCGAGCGCGAGGCAGCCAGGAACGGCGTCGACCTGGCGGCCAGAGGCCTGTCGGCGCAACTGCTTGCCGACATGCTGCTCGACGGGCTGGAAGGCATGAAGGCGCGGATCAGAGATCCGGAGGGACAGCGGCAGGCGGCCGCTGCCCTGATCAGGGTGATCGACCTGACCTTGAAGGCATGATTGCGGACCAATCGATGCACATTGATTGGTCGCTCAGGCGCGCCGGCGCTCTGCCTCCGGGTTCTTGCGCGCCGCAAGAAATTCCTTGACCCGCCGGCCAGGTGCCGGACCGCGCACCGGCTTGAAGCCGTCATCGAGTTCGCCGGAGAGATCGAGCGTCGGTCGCTTGCCGACGGCCTCGTAATTCTCTTCCAGCCAGTCGCTGGCGGCGGTGCGGCCGAGATCACGCAGGTAGGTCAGGAACGCCCATTCGGCGTTGACCTTCGAGGACGCCGACAGGTCCTTGAACGCCTCGTCGGCATCGATGCGGTGCATGCGGATGTCGCGATACTCGCCATGCGGCAGACGGCCGGCGGCGATCAGTTCCTTGACGAAGGCGATCGAGCGGAATTCGCGCAGCAACCCGGCGTTGAAGGCGATCTCGTCGATGCGGTTCTGGATCTCGTTGGCGCTTCTTGGTGTTCCCTCCCGCACCACCGGATTGATCTGCACCAGAAGCACGTCCTCGGTCGCAGCCGTCTTGAAGAACGGATAAAGCGCCGGGTTGCCGCCATAGCCGCCATCCCAATAGGGCACCCCCTTGATCTCCACAGCACGGAACAGTTGCGGCAGGCAGGCCGAGGCCATCACCGTGTCGAGGTCGATCTCGCCATCAGAAAAGACGCGCAACTGTCCGGTCTCGACATTGGTCGCCGAGATGAACAGTTCCATCGACTTGCAGGCGCGGACATTGTCGAAATCGATCTCCTGCTGAACCACGTCGCGCAGCGGGTTGAAGCCGAGCGGATTGGCGACATAGGGCGAGAACACCCGCGACATGGTGTCGAAGAAGACATAGCCAGGCGTATTCTCGATCGACCAGTTGCCCCAGGCGACATCCCACGGCATGCGGTGTACCGGGCTGAACCGGCCCTTGGCCGCCACCGCGCGCCAGAAATCGTCAAGTTTCTGCCGCGCTCCCTCGACACCTCCGCGCACATATCCGTCGGCCAGCGCCACTGCGTTCATGGCGCCGGCGCTGGTGCCGGACACTGCTGATATCTCCAGCCGTCCGTCCTCCAGCAGGCGGTCGAGCACACCCCAGGAAAAGGCCCCGTGCGAGCCGCCGCCCTGAAGCGCGATGTTGATCTTCTTCTTTGTCTCCTCCGCCTTGCCGTTTTTGGTCATGGCGTCGTCCTTGGTTCGTTTTGGATAGATGAGAAGGTTTTGCGCCTCACGCGGCGGTCCAGCCGCCATCGACCGAGAGATGCGTGCCGTTGATCTGCGCTGCCGCGTCCGAGCACAGGAACACCGCCGCTGCCGCGATCTGCTCCACCGTGACGAATTCCTTGGTCGGCTGCTTGTCCAGCATGACCTCACGGATGACGGTCTCGCGATCCATCTGATGGGCTTTCATTTGGTCGGGGATCTGCGCCTCGACCAGCGGCGTCAGGACATAGCCCGGGCAGATGGAGTTGCAGGTGATTTTTTCGCGCGCCAGTTCGAGTGCGACCGTTTTGGTCAATCCCATGATGCCGTGCTTGGCTGAGACATAGGCCGATTTGAACGGCGACGCGACCAGGCCGTGCGCCGAGGCGATGTTGACGATCCGGCCACCGCCGGCCTCCTTCATCAGCGGGATCGCGGCTGCAATGGTGTGGAACGCCGACGACAGGTTGATGGCGATGATGGCGTCCCATTTCTCGATCGGAAAGTCCTCAACCGGCGCGACATGCTGGATGCCGGCATTGTTGACGAGGATATCGACCGATCCGAATGTCTCAGCCGCCTTGGCGACAAGCGCCCGGCATTCCGCCGGTTTCGACATGTCCGCCTTGATGTAGGCGGTTTTCACCCCATGGTGTTTGGCGATCGCATCAGTGATGGCGTGGTCGGCGGCCGTGTCGGAGAAAGAGTTGACGACGACATTATTGCCTTCGGCCGCCAACGCCTGGGCGATGGCCAGGCCAATGCCCGATGTGGAGCCGGTGATGACTGCGGTTTTTCTGGCGGCCAAGGGCGGAGTCCTCTGGTTGCGGCAAGAGCGAGCTTATGTTGCACTGCAGCATATATGCTCAATGCGACGCAATAACAGCGGCCAGAATTTTTGAGGAGATGAAATTTTCGTCATGAGCGGCCACACGGCCGCTCACCAGGAGGATATCGTTTGGATCGCCGGTCGCTCGCCAGGCGCCGATAAGCCTCAGGCAGCCAGCTCCGGCACCGGCCCGACATAGTGCGACTGCGGGCGGATCAGCCGCCCGGTCGTCTGCTGTTCGCGCGCATGCGCGATCCAGCCGGCGACGCGCCCAGCGGCAAAGACATTGCTGAAGGTTTGTGGCGGAAAGCCCGCCGCCTCCAACAGCAGCGCGGTGTAGAACTCGACATTGGTCTGCAGCGAGCGCGACGGCTTGGCGATCCGCAGCACGTCGAGCGCTACCTGTTCCACTGTCTCCGCGAATGCCAGCCGGCGGCCGGTTTCGCCCTCGCCGCCGAGTTGCCGCACGACGGCCTTCAGCACATCGGCGCGCGGATCGCGCACACGGTAGATGCGGTGCCCGAAACCCATGATGCGCCTGCCGTGCGAGATCTCGTCGCGAAGCCAGCCGGAGGCATCGCCATGCGCCTGGATCGCATCCAGCATCTCGATGACAGGGCCAGGCGCGCCGCCATGCAGCGGCCCCTTGAGCGCGCAGAGTCCGGCCAGCACGGAGGATGTCAGGCCGGCCTGCGTCGAGGCCACCACGCGCGTCGCAAAGGTCGACGCATTGAGGCCATGATCGCAGACGGTCACGAGATAGGTATCGAGCGCCTTCGCCAGCGCCGTCGAGGCGACGCTGCCGCTCAGCATCTTCAACATGTCGGCGGCATGATCGGCGCGGCTGTCCGGCGCGATCGGCTGCTCGCCGCGCCGCAGGCGCAGCAGCGCCGGTGTCAGCACGGCAGGTGCCGCTATCAGCCGCAATGCGTCCGTCAGCGTGTTGCCGTCCGGCAGCAGCGCCATGCCGGCGCGCATGGCGCTGTAAACATCGAGCGACGCCAGCAGGGGCAGCGAGGGCAAGAGCCGTTCGAACACCTCGGCGCGTGCCTGGCCCAGTGCCCGCGTCAGTTGCGCCTCATCGGGAAGGTCGTCGAAGAAGCCGTCGAGCAGCAGCCGCATCACCTGGGCATAGTTCAAGCGGCCGGCCAGCTCCGGCAGCGAATGACCTCGGATCGTCAGACGGCCACCAAGACCATCCACATCGGAAAGCACGGTTTCCGCCGCCACCACGTCATCGAGCCCATTCGCCATAGCCTGTCTCCTTGAAGCATTTCCGGATCGGAGATAGAGATGGGCAACGTTTCCATCAATCTTGATCAATAGAATCAATATCAGGGCTCGATATGTCCGAGTGGTTGTCCCGGGAAGAGGCGCTTGAGCGCCTCAAGGTGCGGGCGCAGACGCTGTACGCCTATGTCAGCCGTGGGCGCATCGGCATGCGGCCCGACCGCGCCGATCCGCGCCGCAGCCAGTACCGCGCCGACGATATCGCCGCACTGGCGACCCGCCGGGCGCGCGGACGGAGCCCATCAGTCATCGCTGAAAGCGCCATTGCCTGGGGCGAACCCTCAATCGTAACGGCGATTTCGACCGTCTCGCACGGTCGGCTCATCTATCGCGGGCAGGACGCCGCAGTGCTCTCCGGGCACGCCACACTGGAAGAAGCCGCCGCCATTCTCTGGGCTCTGCCGGAACCGGTGGCTTTCGAAGCACCGTCGCCGGATGTGCCCCATCAAGCCGGCCGGGCCTCGGCTTTTGCGCAACTTGCCGTGCTTGCCGGCCAAGGGCGCCCGTCGCTTGGGCGCAACCGGGCCTCGCTGCATGCCGATGCCGCGCACGCTGTCGGCGTGCTGGTCGCCGCGCTGGGCGCACCGGCAGGACCAGATCCCGTCCATCAGCGGCTGGCGCAGGCCTGGTCGGTGGACGCCGGCGGCGCCAATGCGATCCGCCGCGCGCTTGTCCTGCTTGCCGATCATGAACTGAATGCGTCGACCTTCGCCGCGCGCGTCGCAGCCTCGACCGGCGCGCCGCTGGCCGCTTGCCTGCTGGCCGGGCTCGCGACGCTGTCAGGCCCTCGCCATGGCGGTGCCGGCGAGGCGGTGATGCAACTGGCCGAGGATGCGGCCCGACATGGCGCCGATGCGACGATCCGGCGCTGGCTCAGCCACGACCGGCCATTGCCGGGGTTCGGTCATCAGCTCTATCCTGACGGCGATCCCCGAGGGGCGGCGCTTCTGTCGGTGATCGAGGTTGACGGCACACTATCTTCGCTGCGCGATGCTGCCCTTGCGGCGACCGGCGCGCTTCCCAATATCGACTTTGGGCTGGCAGCGCTGACGCGCAGCCTCGGCTTGCCGCGCGATGCGCCGTTTCGCCTGTTTGCGCTCGCACGCAGCGTCGGCTGGGCCGAGCACACGGTCGAACAGATCACAAGCGGAAGTGTTATCAGGCCGCGCGGCCGCTATGAGGGCGTGCTGGTGTAGGGTTGCAAGAGCGCCAAGCGCTCAGGACATCGTGTCGAGCTTGCGCTGCATGGCCGCGATCTGGTCCTTCAGTTCCTGAAGATCGTCGGGTTTTTCTGACGTTTCCTTCCTGGCCGGCTCGGGCGACGGCGCGGCGGCTGGCGCGGTGCCGGCGGGCGGGAACGGCGTGAACAGCCGCATCGCATTCTGGAACATTTCCATGTTGCGGCGTGTCTGTTCCTCCAGCGCCTTGATCGGCGTGGTGATCTTCATCATGTCGAGCGGCGACTTGCCGATCGCCCCCTTCATCTGCTCGCGAAAGCGTTCCTGCTCCTTGGAAAAGGCAAGCATCGACTGTTCGAGGAAGCTCGGCACGATCATCTGCATCTGGTCGCCGTAATAAGCGATGAGCTGGCGCAGGAACGGGATCGGCAGCATGTTTTGCCCGTCCTTGTTCTCCAGTTCGAAGATGATCTGTGTCAGCACCGGATGCGTGATGTCGTCGCCGGTCTTGGCGTCCTGGACGGTGAACTCCTCGCCCTTCTTGACCATCTCGGCGAGGTCCTCAAGCGTCACATAGGTGCTGGTGCCGGTGTTGTAGAGGCGGCGATTGGCGTATTTCTTGATGATGATCGGATCGTCTTTAGCGGCCATCTACATCCTCCCGGGGACACCGGCGCGCCTCTGAGCAAGCCGCCGATAACGATTGTGCCTTTTTTTTGAGGATATGCGCAAAAGCTTCACAATTCCAAGCAGTTTGTGCAGTGCGGGATCACTAAATGCTGCATAGCAGGCAAAATATGCTGCGCAGCAATGGACGAATGGTCGCCCTGGCAAGGCACGGCCTGCATGCGGCGCATGGGCGCCATGCCCATTTCCGGTTTGACTTGGGGTTGGGAAAGGGCAAGAAAAGTCCCCAACGACAGAGCAACACCCTTGAAGTCTGGAGAAGAAAATGTCCGCTTCCATCGTCATTGCCAGTGCGGCGCGCACGCCGGTCGGCTCCTTCAACGGCGCCTTCGCCGCCACCCCTGCGCATGAACTCGGCGCCGTCGTCATCAGGGAATTGCTGTCGCGTGCCGGTGTCGAACCAGGCGAGGTCGACGAGGTCATCCTCGGCCAGGTGCTGACCGCCGCGCAAGGCCAGAACCCGGCCCGCCAGGCATCGATCAATGCCGGCCTGCCCAAGGAAACCACAGCCTGGGGCCTCAATCAGGTTTGCGGCTCGGGCCTGCGTGCCATTGCGCTCGGCATGCAGCAGATCGCCATCGGCGACGCCAAGGTGATCATCGCCGGCGGCCAGGAATCGATGTCGCTTTCGACGCATGCCCAGCACCTGCGCGCCGGCGTCAAGATGGGCGACTTCAAGCTGATCGACACCATGATCAAGGACGGGCTGTGGGACGCCTTCAACGGCTATCACATGGGCAACACCGCCGAAAACGTCGCGCGTCAGTTCCAGATCACCCGCGAAGACCAGGACCAGTTCGCGCTCGCCTCGCAAAACAAGGCCGAGGCCGCGCAGAAGGCCGGCAAGTTCAAGGACGAGATCGTCGCCGTCACCATCAAGGGCAAGAAGGGCGACACCATCGTCGACCAGGACGAATACATTCGCCACGGCGCCACGATCGACGCCATGACCAAGCTGAAACCGGCTTTCGACAAGGACGGCACGGTGACCGCCGCCAACGCCTCCGGCATCAATGACGGTGCCGCCGGCGCGCTGCTGATGAGCGAGGCGGAAGCGGTGAGG
>NZ_RZOM01000880.1:0-2628 GCF_003999175.1 Mesorhizobium sp. M7A.F.Ca.ET.027.03.2.1
GTGCAGCAGCAATGGCTCGCGATTCGCCACGAAGCCAACCGCGCGTTCGACCACGCCCTTGTCGGCGAGAATGCGGCGGTGGCCGAGCCCGTCGGCCCAGTAGAGCCGCACATGGCCGCCGGCGCCGGCATAGCGCCTTGCATGATCGGCCGAGACTTCGCGGTCGTCCTGCGCATGGATGACCAGGGTCGGCACCGGCGCCTGGGCGAGCTGACGGTCGCCGGTGAATTCGTGCAGGGGGCGGCCGGAAAGATGCTCGACCCGGTCCGCCATGGCGGCTTGCGAGCGCGGGCCGACATTGAGCATGCGGCTGAAGTCGGCAAAGATCGCCGGCAGGGAACTTGGCGCCGCGATCAGCACCAGGCGTCCGGCCGCCAGTGGCGGGATGTTCTTGACCGAACCGGCGATGGCGTTGGCGGCGACGGCGCCGCCGAAGGAATGGCCGACCGCCGCCACGAAGGGGCCGAACCATTCGCCGGCAACCCGCACCGCATCCACCGCATTGACCATGTTCAGGCGCCGGCCCTGCGACTGGCCGTGGCCGGGCAGGTCAAGCGAAACGACCCGGTGGCCGGCGGCGCGATAACCTTCTATCAAGGCGCGCATATATTCGGTGCGCGAGCGCCAGCCATGGACGACGAGCACCGTGCCGGCGGCCGCCCTGCCCGGCTCCGGGCGGAACTCGTGCACCATGACGCAGCCGGTCGCGGTCTTCAGCCGGTGATGACGCGCCTCGGTCATGAACCCGGCCGCACGGTCGACAGCACGGCGCTCGCCATCGCTGAGCGCCTTGACATTCGGGGTGCGGCAGAACAATTCGAACGCCGCGCGTCCGCTGAGCCGCGGCGCGACACGCTCTGCCGCACCGAACACGCCCCGGATGACCTTCAGCCCGAATGATGCCATAGTGAAAATCCATCCATACGTTCAAGCATGAACATAATAGTTCAAAGATGAACAATAAACAAGAGCTGCCTTGGGACAACCCGCGTTTCCTCAACTGGGTCGCGGTGGCGCGCGCCTGCCATGTGCTGGAGCGCACGCTGGCGGTGAAGCTTGCGCCGCTCGATTTGAAACCGGCGCAGCTCGACGTGCTGATGAACCTCTATCGCCACCCCGGCATGTCGCAGCACGATCTTGCCCGCAAGCTGCTCGTCGGCCGTTCCAACATCACCATGCTTTTGCCGCAGCTGGAAGCGCGTGGCCTGCTGCGCCGCGAAGGCGACGAGAAGGACAAGCGCATCCTGCGGCTCGCGCTCACCGAGGCCGGCGAGGCGCTGTTGATGCAGGCGCTGAAAGTGCACATGGCGCTGATAGAGAAGGCGATGAGCCAGTCTACGCCGGAACAATGCGACATGATCGGCGAGCAGATGCGCAAGATCTATGATGTGCTGAAAGAGGCGTGAGGGCTTTTCAGCCCAAACCTACCACATCGTCTTCTTCGCCCGCTCCGGCCATTCCTTGTCGTAGGTTTCGCCGTCGATGTTCCTGCGGCTGGTGATCTCCAGGATCTGTCCGGGCGTCGGCAGCGACTTCGGGTCGACATGCCTTGCTGCGTTCCAGAGCTCGGAGCGGACGATGGCCCGGGCGCATTGGAAATAGACCGAATCGATGTCGATGACGGTCACCGATCGCGCCGCCTTGCCATCCACCGTGAATGATGCGCACAGCGCTGTATCCGTCGTGATATGAGCGCGGCCATTGACACGCAGCGTCGTGCCGGAGCCCGGCACCAGGAACAGCAGGCCGACGCGTGGGTCGCGGATGATGTTTTTCAGCGAATCGGCGCGGTTGTTGCCGCGACGGTCCGGCATCATCAGGGTTTTCGGATCATGGATGCGCACAAAGCCGGCGAGATCGCCGCGCGGCGAGCAATCAAGCCCCTCCGGCCCGCTGGTCGCCAGCGCGACAAAGGGCGAGGCTTCGATAAAGGCGGCATATTCGGGAATGATTTGGTCGAGTTCCTTGACCAGCGAGGCCTCGCCTGGAACCCCATAGAGCGCCTCGAGCTGCTCGACCGTGGTGATGACGGACATGTTTTCGCCTCCGAACCTTTGCCGGCGCTACGCCATCTCGATGACGTTTTGACGACAGCGAGGGGAATCAATTTTAGCGGTCCCGGCTCAGGCCCTTTTCCGCAAGCTCCGCGAGATAGGCCTCCCAGCGCGCATCCTTCTCGTGGCCGAGCGTATGCAGGTAATTCCAGGTGAAGATGCCGGTGTCGTGGAAATCGTCGAAGGTGATGCGCACGGCGTAGTTGCCGACCGGCTCTATCTTGAGGATTGCCACATTGCGCTTGCCGGGGACCGTCACCCGCTGATCCGGCGAATGGCCCTGCACCTCGGCCGATGGCGAGGCGACGCGCAGCAGTTCCGCCGGTAATTCGAATGGATGGTGGTCGGGAAAGGTGACGGACAGAAGTTTGCGGTCCTTGGAGACCCTGAGCTCTTTCGGTGCGGTCATGCTGTTCGATCCCGTCTCATCCGCCCTTCCCTACGCCGCTTCGCCAAACGGGAAAAGGCCTGATGAGACCGACCGACATGCGATGTCGGCTGAGAGATGTTACCAAAGATCGAGAGGCGCTATCTTGAATGGCAGGCCGGATCGTATCACATAGCGGTATATAAC
>NZ_RZOM01000881.1:0-2626 GCF_003999175.1 Mesorhizobium sp. M7A.F.Ca.ET.027.03.2.1
GCGTGGCAATTCGGCGCCGAGAGCAATGCCGATATCCTTGTTGCCCGAATGGTCGCCGCGTCGGGCAGCGACGCCGCGGTGACGCACATGGCGGATACGCTTGTCGCCGAAGGTGGCAAGCCCACACTCTTCGTCCTCCACCTCATGGCGCGTCTGGACAGCCGCAGGAAGCGTGTCCTGGTCAGGTCGATCCTGAAAGACACGCAACATCTCGGCGCGCTCAATCTGGCCGAGGGCCTCGAAGCAAGCTGGCTGGAATGGGCCGACCTGACAAACGGCCAGATGCTCCCGGCGCTTCGCTCCGCTGTTGCAGGAAACGATGACGCTGTGAAGCGAGGCGTCGACCAGCTTCTGGAAACTATGGGCTTTCTCGCCACGGCGGCGACGGCGGAGAAATTGATCGGAGACGTTGTTGCGGCCGGTATGGCGCCGGCGGCGCCGTCTCTCGGTCTTCTGCGGCTCAACGCGTCACTGGCCGAGCATCGAACCAACATATGATCAATCCGGAGAACAGCAAATGAACGCAGCCATCCGTCTTCCGGTCGAGCAGGCCTATGCCGCCGAATTGCAGGCGCTCTCGCGCAACGATGACCGGCAAAGGCCCGCCGGCTGGAGCCTGTCGCCCAAGGCCGTGTTGACCTACCTGCTCGGCGGAAAGGCTGACAACGGGACAGTGATAACGCCCAAATATGTCGGCCGGCGCCGGCTGATGGAAACCGCGGTCGCGACGCTCGCCACCGATCGCGCGCTGTTGCTGCTGGGTGTCCCCGGCACGGCCAAATCCTGGGTGTCGGAACATCTCGCCGCCGCCATCATGGGCGATTCGACCCTGATCGTGCAGTGCACGGCCGGCACCGACGAGAACCAGATCCGCTATGGCTGGAACTACGCGCAGCTTCTGGCAAAGGGCCCGAGCCAGGACGCGCTGGTGCCGACGCCGCTCTACCGCGCCATGCAGGACGGCAAGCTTTGCCGCCTCGAGGAGCTGACGCGCATGGGCTCCGATGTGCAGGACACGCTGATCACCGTGCTGTCCGAAAAGATGATGCCGATCCCGGAACTGAACACCTCGATCTACGCGCAGCGCGGCTTCAACATCATCGCCACCGCCAACAACCGCGACAAGGGCGTCAACGAGCTGTCCTCGGCGTTGAAGCGCCGCTTCAATGTCGTCGTACTGCCCTTGCCCGAAGACATGGCGGAGGAAGTGGCAATCGTCTCCAAGCGGGTCGGAGAGATGGCCGGCGGTCTCGACCTGCCGGTGCCGAAGAATGTCGGCGAGGAGATCGCGCGCGTGCTGACCATTTTTCGCGAGTTGCGCTCCGGCGCTACAGCCGACGGCAAGGTGACGTTGAAGACGCCGTCCGGTTCGCTGTCCACGGCCGAAGCCATTGCCACCATGGTCGGCGGCCTCAGCCAGGCGGCCTGGTTCGACAGCGGCAAGCTCGGCGCCGAAGGCCTTGCCGCCAGCCTCGTCGGCGCGATCGTCAAGGATCCGGTGCAGGACAAACTGGTGCTGGAAGAATATCTGGAAACCGTGCTCAAGAAGCGGCCAGACTATGCCGGCTACTACGCGGCCTTGAACGCGGCAATCTGACGCCATGGCGCTCAGCGACGTTTCCTATTTCGGCATACGCCATCACGGGCCCGGCTCCGCCGACAGCCTGGTGCAGGCGTTGCAGGAGTTGAAACCGGTCGCCGTGCTGATCGAAGGACCGGCCGACGCCAGCCCGCTGTTGCCGTTGCTCGCCCGCCCCGAAATGCAGCCGCCGGTGGCGCTGCTCTGCTATCCCGAAGACGATCCGGCCTCGACAAGCTTCTGGCCCTTCGCCGAATTCTCGCCGGAGTACCAGGCGACGCTCTGGGCCGTCGCCAACAACGCAGCAGTGCGCTTCATCGATTTGCCGTCGTCAGCCCGCACTGCGCCGATTGAGGCCGTGGGGGAAACCGAGAGCGATGGAACGGAAGCCAACGTCGAGGCTGACTTGGCGCCGCATCTGCGGGACCCGATCGGAACGCTGGCACAAGCTGCCGGCTATGAAGATGGCGAAAGCTGGTGGTCTGATATCATCGAGCAGAACCCGCAGCCGGGTCCAATCTTCGCGGCAATAGCCGACGCGATGACGACGCTGCGGGACGGCGAAGGTCCGCTTGCGGCGTTTGAGGCGAAACGCGAAGCGCATATGCGGCTTGAGATCGCCGCCGCGCGAAAGGAATTCGATGGGCCGATCGCTATCGTTTGCGGTGCTTTCCATGTGCCGGCACTGCAGGCGACGCGACCGCTGAAGGAAGACCAGGCGCTACTCAAGGGGCTCGCCCGCCGCAAAAGCATGATGACCTGGGCGCCATGGACGGGGCCGCGCCTGGCGCTGGGCTTCGGTTATGGCGCCGGCGTTGTCGCGCCCGGCTGGTGCAAGCATCTGTGGCAGACGCGCGGGCAAGGCGACTCCTCGGTCCTGTGGCTGGCGAAGATCGCGGCGGTCCTGAGGGCGAAGGGGCACATGGTCTCGACCGCCTCGCTGATCGAAGCCGAACGGCTGGCCCGCACGCTGGCTGTGATCCGTGAGCGGCCAAAGCCCGGTTTCGAGGAATTGCGTGACGCCGCGATCGCCGCCCTGTTCAACGG
>NZ_RZOM01000882.1:0-2626 GCF_003999175.1 Mesorhizobium sp. M7A.F.Ca.ET.027.03.2.1
ACTGGAAACCGCACTCGCGCGCGGCGCCACGATTCTTGGCATCCTGCGCGGCTGCGGCGAAAAGGCGGACGATTTCCACCGCACCCGCTCGAAGCCGGACGCTTCGCCGGCGATCGCGGCGGTTCGTGCTGTGCTAGCCGATGCCGGCTTGAGCCAGGACGAGATCGACTACGTTAACGCCCACGGCACCTCGACGCCGGAAAACGACAAGATGGAGCATCTGTCGCTGTCGACGGTGTTCGGCGAGCGGATCGGCTCGATGCCGGTCTCGTCGAACAAATCGATGATCGGCCACACGCTGTCGGCGGCGGGCGCCGTCGAGGCGGCGTTCTCACTGATGACGATGCGCGAAAGCGTCATTCCACCGACCATCAACTATGACAATCCCGACCCCGCGATCGTGCTCGACGTGGTGCCGAACAAGAAGCGCAATGCCGAGGTCCGCACCGTGCTGTCGAACTCCTTCGGCTTCGGCGGCCAGAACACTTGCCTTGTCATGGCGCGGGAACCGGTCTAAGCGACCTTTTTCAGCCAGACCGAAACCGACAGGCCCAATGCGCGCATTGCAACTTATCGAGGACCGCCGTCTTGAAACGGTGGACCTGCCGCCTCCCCCACCGCCGGCACTTGGCGAAGTCACGCTGCGCATCAAGGCGGTGGCGCTGAACCATATCGACGTCTGGGGCTGGCGCGGCATGGCCTTCGCCAAGCGCAAGCTGCCGCTGGTCGTCGGCGCCGAAGCCTCGGGCGAGGTCGAGGCGGTAGGCTCCGGCGTTTCCAGCCTGCTGCCCGGACAATTGGTATCGATCTACGGCGCGCGCACCTGCGGCCTCTGCCGAGCCTGCCGCGAAGGCCACGACAACCTCTGTGAACATGTTTCGGGTGTGCACGGTTTCCATCTCGACGGTTTCGCGCAAGAGAAGATCAACCTGCCGGCTCGCCTGCTGGTCCCTGCCCCGCCCGGCGTGACCGACATCGGCGCGGCGGTCGCGCCCGTCACCTTCGGCACGGTCGAGCACATGCTGTTCGACAACGCCAGGCTACAGCCCGGCGAGACGATCCTTATCCATGCCGGCGGATCCGGCATCGGCTCGGCAGCCATCCAGCTGGCCAAACGGATGGGCTGCACCATCATCACCACGGTCGGCTCCAACGACAAGATCGACAAAGCCAAGGCGCTCGGCGCCGACCATGTCATCAACTACCGCGACGACCGTTTCGAGGGCGTCGTGCGCAAGCTGACCAAGAAGAAGGGCGTCGATGTCGTCTTCGAACATGTCGGCGCCGACACTTTTGCCGCCTCGATGCTGTGCCTGAAGCGTGGCGGCCGCCTGGTGACCTGCGGTTCGACTTCCGGCGTGTCGACGCAGATCAACCTCATGCAGCTGTTCCAGCAGCAATTGAAACTGCTTGGCTCGTTTGGCTGCCGCATGGAAAACATGGCCAACGCCATGCAGAAAATGGCGGCGGGACAGGTCGCACCCGTCATCGACACCGAAGTCGGCTTCGACGGTATCGACGCCGCGCTGAAGCGCATGGAAGGCCGCGACGTTTTCGGCAAGATCATCCTGCGCGTCGGCTAGAGCCTTGACCTCTGTGTTCAAGAAGTTCCGCCGGGATCTAAAATTTCGCTACGGCAGGCAACTGCGCCAGCTCAATTACTGGCTGGTGGCGCGCGCCGCAATGATGATCATCTCGGTCCTGCGCCTGCTGCCGGCCGACAGTGCGTTGAATTTCGCCGACCGCGCCGCACGCATGGTCGGCCCCCGGGTGGGACGCCATCAGGTCGCCGTCGACAATCTGCGCAAGGCCTATCCGGAAAAGGGCGAAGCCGAGATCCAGGCGATCGCCTCCGACATGTGGGGCAACATGGCCCGTCTTGCCGCGGAATACATCTTTCTCGACGCCCTCTTCGACTATGACCCTACAGCGATCAAGCCCGGCCGCATCGAGGTCAAAGGAGCGGACCACTTCCTCGAAATCGCCAGCGAAGTGAAGCCGCACATCGTCTTTACCGGCCATCTCGGCAATTTCGAACTTCTGCCGGTGGCGGCGGCGACCTTCGGCATGAACATCACGGCGCTGTTTCGCCCACCCAACAATCCTTATCTTGCCGACTACATCCTCTCGACGCGCCGCTCGACCATGGGCTCGTTGCTGCCATCGATGGCCGGTGCCTCATTCGCCTTGGCCGGGGTCCTGGAGAACGGCGGCAACATCGGCATCCTTGTCGACCAGAAATTCTCCAACGGACTGGAGACGACATTCTTCGGCCGTCCGTGCCAGAGCAATCGGGTGCTGGCCACCCTTGCCCGTCACTATGACTGCGACGTCTATCCGGCTCGCTGCATCAGGCTGCCAGGCAACCGCTTCCGGCTCGAAATCGAGGACAAGCTGCCATTGCCGCGCACGGCTGACGGCAGCGTCGATGTCCACGCCACCACCCAGCGTCTCAACGATGTCGTCGAACGCTGGGTGCGAGAAGATCCCGGCCAGTGGATGTGGTTCCACAAAAGGTGGGAGATCAGCGGCGGGCGTCGAAAGCGGCCCTCGCAGGCAAAAGCGGTCCCGAACGCTTAAACAGAACTGCTGGCGAGGGTGTTAGCCCTGCGCCAGCCGACAACAG